>WQSQ01000026.1 GCA_009787775.1 Treponema sp. | reverse complement strand
GACAACGCTGTTGTTGCCGCAGGCGCAGGATCCGGCAAAACAATGGTCCTTGCAAATCGTTTTGTACGGTTACTCACAGAGAAAGGTTATAAAGTAGATGAAATACTTACACTTACATTTACAAAAAAGGCCGCCGCTCAAATGTACAGCCGGATTTATTCACTTGTTTCTGATATCGCGCAGCAGGAAACAGGCATTAAGGCGCAAAGAGCAAAAGCCGCGCTTGATGATTTTGTTCACGCGAGAATTCAAACGCTGGATTCCTACAGCGCGTCAATTGTTAGACAATGTTCCATGCGTTACGGGATAAGCCCGGATTTTAACCTTGATCAGGATCGCTGCTACAACCTCGCGCTTGATATATCATATCCTTTCCTGATTGCCAACAGGCATCATCCGGCCATAGAAAAACTATATTGCGATAACCGTCCGGTCGGCATTATTCACAATATTTTCGCTGATGTTTTATATAACTATTGTTATATTGATAAGCCAAGGAATTTTTTGGCAGATATAAAAATACAATATGATTCAGTGATTAATGAATGGAAAAAATATTTCAGTGAAATTAAAATAATAATTAAAGAGCTTAAGCGTGATATAGGCGAAAATGACACGTTACTTCCTGTTCTTGTTCCTGTTATTCAGAAATATAATAAAATTAAAATTGATATCCCGAAAGCATCCGAAGTGCAGGAATATTTAAATATATTATTTAATACGCCTGTGGATTCAGTAATTGAAATATCGGAAAAACATTTCATTTCCTCCTCATTAACCAAATTATTATTTTGTCTTGATTCATTAAGTAATTTAAATTTAAGAGGAGGAAAAAGATTAGATAATCCAGTAAAAGAAAATATAAAAAAATTACGCGAAATGATAAGTCCTGTTTTCTCTCTTTCGTTTTCGTGCATGCAGGCAGGTTTTATAATTTCAACAATGACGCTTCTTTCGGAATTGCAAAAACGCTATCTTGAAAGGAAAAGGAGCGAAGGAGTCTTAACATTCAAGGATGTAGCCAGTCTTTCAAGAACAATCCTTATACAGCAGCAAGATATAAGGCAAAGTGAAAAAGAAACATTTAAAGCTATTATGATCGATGAATTTCAGGATAATAACGAACTTCAAAAGGATATTTTATTTATTCTGGCGGAAAAACTGAATATTAATAACAAAGGCGTTCCTTCCGCGGATGATTTATGCTCTGATAAGCTTTTTTTTGTAGGGGATGAAAAACAATCAATTTATTTATTCAGGGGCGCTGATGTTTCTGTTTTTAGAAGGCTTAAAGATGAAATAAAAAGCCGCGATCTTCCTTTAAGAACAAATTACCGCTCTGATACGCGCCTTATAAATATATTTAACATAATCTTCGGCGGCAGTTCAAAACCCTGTGATTCAGTTCATCCGTCGGTTTTTGCACCGGTTCCGAAGAACGCATCTTCAGGGCAATTGCCTCTTTATGAAGCGGATTACTCTCCTTTGGAAGCGGGAAAAAAAACTGAATCAACCGGAAATTTTTCACTTTGTATTTTAAATAAAAATAATATAAATGATAATGAAGATAAAAATTCTCTCCTTTCATCTGATGAAAGCGAAGCCCGTTTTGTCGCTGAAAAAATAAAACATCTTCTAAACGGCAATTACAAACCAAATGATATCGCCGTTTTATTCCGCTCGCGCACCCATCAGTATTTATATGAAAAACATTTAAGATCTTTGGGTATCCCGTACACATGCGAGGATATAAATGATTTATTTTACGGAGGACTTGTAAATGACATAATATCAGTCCTTCGCCTTGTCTCTCACCCGATTGACAGGGCCTCTTATGCGGAAATGCTTCGCTCTCCATTCGCCGGTCTTACCCTCCCGGGAACCGCCGTATGTCTTTCTTTTTTTTGCGATGATACTGAAAGATGCGAACCTTTTGACAATAAACCACTTCTCCAACTTGATGAATCTGACAGGATAAAATATCTCTGCGGACAGAAAATTTATTATGTTATTCGAAAGAAGGCTGAAAGCGGGAATATCTGCTCTTTGGTAAGCGAATTGTGGTACAATCAGGGCTACCGTTACGAAACAGAATGGAGTCCGCAGCTTGGAGCATACCGTCAGCTTTTCGACTATCTTTTTCATCTTGCAGCTAACGCCGATGCTGAAAATCAGAGTCTTTCAGCCTTTACCGATTATATGGTTTCTTTCAGGAATAAGGGAGGACAGCTGCCTGACACAGAAATCCCGCTTGAACAGCCAGACGCGGTTCATCTAATGACAATACACAAAAGCAAAGGCCTTGAGTTTCCTGTCGTGTTTCTGTGTTCCTGCGGAAACAAAGGCATGTCTGACAGATGCGATTCCGTTTATTTTTCAGAGAAAGCAGGCGTAGTGCTGAGTCCGCCGCCTCCTTTGGAGTGCCGTTCAATTTCCGGGAAACTGAACAACTTTTTCTGGGAACAGGCAAACGAAGAAATTAAAAGAAAAAGAACTGCGGAACTCAGACGGCTTCTTTATGTGGGAATGACAAGAGCTGAAAATGAACTCTTCCTTACAGGCTCCCTTGACATGAAGAGTGAAAACGGAATTAATGATTTTTCACTTATATTAAAAAATTATATAGAAAAAAAATGTGAAAATAATGAAAATTATATAGAAGATGATTCAATTATAAATAACGATACATTGTTCGGACTTTTACTTCCTGCAATTGTCAGTCACATTCCGCATGACGGTTTAAAAAAAGGCTCAGGTTTTTTAAATCTTGAGGAAATAAAATGTCTTTCACAGGAATATATAAAAAATGAAGAATCCAAAAATACCGGAAACACCCGAAGAAACATTAATGAATTTATTAATGAAACAGAATCATATTATGAAAAAGCGCAGATAATCACAACTCCAGAACTAAAAGATAATCACATAACGCCTGTGAGCCTGAAAAACAAAGAAGCGGATGACGATAATGGCATGACAGAGAAAGCGGATGATACCCTTGGCAGGGGCTATTTCATTCACAGGAGATATTCAGGGAAAGATTCTGATGATGTTTTTAAAAAAGTGGATTCCATTATTTTGCATTTACTCAGAAAAAACGATGATAATTCAGAAAGATTTAATTCCGGGAGTTTCGGAACAATCGCGCATATATGTGTAGAAGCCTGTCTGAATGGCGAAGAGCCGTTAATACCGTCAAATATTTCCGGTTTATTATCACCTGCACAGATGAAATCACTTCTGGAAGCAGGAATGGAGCTGGCAAAACGTTTTTTGTTATCTCCGTTGGGAAAAATCGCGGAAACCACACACTTAAGGGAAAACGAGTTTTCATTCAGAACATATATAACAAATAAAGAAGGAAAAGAAATATTTATAAACGGAACTGTTGACCTTTTTTTTGAGGACGAAGACGCGATCCATGTTGTGGATTTTAAAACCGATACGATTGAAAAACCTGCTGAACACATAGCACAGATATCCTGTTATCATCTTGCGATTTCAACCCTTTACGCGGTTCCGTTAAAAAAAAGATGCCGCGTATGGCTTTACTATCTGCGGACAGGCCATGCAGTGGAAATGACAGAAAAAGCATGCGCCTTCAATCTAGAGCAAAGAGCGTTTAATAATGACTAATGGCTGATGTAATGCTATAATAAACTAGGAGAAGATTATGAACAAATTTAATGCCGATGAATTAACTGATTTCGCGCGGTATTACGGATTTCATTACGCAGGTATTAATCCTCATGCTCTTGTAAAAGAAATTCTTGTAGAAATTGAAAGGGGACTTGAAGGGAAAAATTCCAGCCTGGCCATGATTCCATCCTATATAACGCCTGTTACGCACATCCCCGCGGGAAAGACAGTGCTGGCGCTTGACGCTGGCGGTACAAATTTAAGGGCAAGCCTTGTGTACTTTAATGAAAACGGCGAAGCTGTCGCGCAAGGAACAAGAAAAACAGCAATGCCTGGAACGGGTGGACATGTAAATGCGGATCAATTTTTTAATATAATTGCCGATGAGGCTATACCTCTTTTAAAAGAAACAAAAATCGAAGGAATTGGTTTTACTTTCTCATATCCCATGGAAATAACATCAGACGCGGATGGAATATTACTGGCATTCAGCAAGGAAGTGGACGCTCCCGATGTAATCGGAAAATCAATCGGCAAGGGACTTCGTGACGCTCTGGCAGGCAAAGGCTTTAAATACGACGGCCCGATTGTGCTGTTAAATGACACTGTTGCTACCCTGCTCTCGGGACTTGCCACAATTTCACCTGACGGCGAGATAACGCGAACCCGAAACGATTTCGGCGTTGACGGAGGCCCTGTAATCGGTTTTATTCTTGGAACAGGGTTTAATACAGCATATCCGGAAGCAATTATTAAAAAAATTAATTTTAACTCTCATGCTTCTCCGCAGATAGTAGTCTGCGAAACCGGCAACTTTAATGTGCGCTACCGCGGACAGCTTGATGTAGAATATGATAATACGACAAAAAATCCCGGCGGTTATTTTCTTGAAAAAGCGGCGGCAGGCGCATATCTTGGACCGTTAACACTACATATTCTCAAACAGGCAATAAAAGATAAAATAATCCAATTTAAAAAATCAGACGAGCTTCTTGCAATGAGCCATCTTGAAACAAGGTATTTAAACGAGTTTACCCACGCTCCGCTCTCGGCGCAGGGACCGCTTGGCTCTCTTTTCACAGCGAAAGAAAGCGAAGCTCTTGCCGCGGTGCAGTATCTTACATCAATAGTGACAGAACGCGGCGCGCTTTTCTCCGCCGCGGTTGTCGCCGCAACTGTTACGCGTATTAGTCACAGTTATGAGCCGTTTTCTCCTGTTCGAATCGCTGTAGAAGGAACAACATACATGATTTATAAAGGCATGCGCCGTGCGATTGAATCCCATCTTCATCAAATGCTGTACATGAATAAGCCGCGGCCCTATGTAATTTCACCTGTGGAACAGGCAAGCCTGTTTGGCGCGGCAGTAGCCGCGTTAAGCAAGAAATAAAGGAGAAGAAATGCCGGGTAATGAACAAAATATCCCGCTTCGCGCGGAAGTTGCAGCTAACGACACATGGGATTTGACGAAGCTTTTTAAGGACGACAATGAATGGAACAAAGCCCTCGCGGAATTTGAAAAAACCTCGGAAAAGATTCCGCTTTTCAGGGGAACCCTCGGAAAATCCGCAGAAAGCCTTGCCGCTTATCTTGATTTCTCACGCGATTTGAATATTCTAGCCGAGAGGCTTGTAATTTACGCGTATTTAAAACAAACGGAAGACGAAGGCGGCAGTATTGCCCGCACAATGCTTGGAAAAATCACTATGGCCGGAGCAAAAGCGCAAGCGGCAGCGGCATGGGACAGACCAGAAATACTTGCGATTCCGGATAAGAGCATGAACTCATTTTTAGCCGATGATCGATTCAGGGAATACCGAATTTATCTTCAAAAAATAGTCCGTTACAGACCGCATATTTTAAGCGACATGGAAGAGAAAATAATATCCCAGTATTCGGAGAATGAAGGAGCGTTAAGTGATGTTTTTTCTGTGCTGACCAATGTTGATTTTAACTTCGGTTTTATTGAAACAAAAGACGGCAAACGTCCGCTTTCACAGTCTACTTTTTCAGTTTTTATGGAAAACGATGATCGCGAAATTCGCAGACAGGCTTATAATATGTTTTACGGCTGTTATGACGCGCATAAAACAGCAATAGCGGGTCTTTATTCCGGTTCAGTCAAACAGGACGCAATAAATGCCCGTATCAGAGGTTTTTCTTCAGCGCGTCAAGCGGCTCTTTTCCCTGACAATGTAAACGAGACAGTATATGATAATCTTGTTTCAGCCGTCAGCGGAAAACTCATTTTTCTGCACCGCTATTACGCGCTGCGTAAACGTGCTCTTAAGCTGCAGGAACTCCGTCATTATGATGTATACGCAGCTCTTGTCCCGAATGTAAAGAAAATAACAAAATGGAACGAAGCTGTTGATCTTATAAGCGGTGCACTTTCTCCGTTGGGCGATGAATATGTTTCCGTTTTAAGGAACGGGCTTTTGGGGCGCTGGGCAGACCGTTACGAGAATAAAGGAAAAAGATCCGGAGCATTTTCATATGGAGGCTATACAGGAGACCCCCATATATTAATGAACTATAAAAATGATTCAATCCGTGATATCTTTACCCTCGCGCATGAAGGAGGACACTCCATGCATTCCTGGTACTCGTCGCGTAACAATCCTTTTATGCATTATAATTACACTATCTTTGAAGCGGAAGTTGCGAGCACATTCAACGAGGAACTGCTTTTTAGTTATCTGTTAAAAAGTACGGACAGTAAAGAAATGCGTCTGTATCTTGTAAATAAACGCACAGACGAACTTCTTGGAACCCTGTACCGTCAGACAATGTTCGCTGAATATGAGAAGATAACCCATGAACTTGAAGAAGGCGGAACGCCTCTTACAGTAGACATTCTTCGCGCGGAATACCGCAGGCTGCTGGAAAAATATTTCGGGCCGGAAATGATTTTTGAGGAAACAAGCGATCTTGAAGGGCTTCGCATTCCGCATTTTTACCGCTCATTCTATGTTTATAAATATTCTACAGGCGTTTCAGCGGCTCTCGCGCTGGCACAGCGCGTTCTTTCAGGAGGCGCAAAAGAAAGGGATGACTATTTCACCTTCTTAAAATCAGGCGGTTCACGCTTCCCGATCGATTCGCTGAAAGCTGCTGGAGTAGACATGAACTCTCCTGAACCTATAAACGCGGCTTGTGACACTTTTGGAAATCTGGTGGAAGAACTGGAAAAATTATTATAAATCAAAAATAATGAATTTCCATGAAGAAGGAGGAAAAACATGGGAAAAACATTAAAAGATGAAAAAATAAAGCTTGAAGTAAAAGCTCCTGTTTACTACCTTGATGAAGATGTAACATACGCTCAGGCGGACGCATGGTTTGGGCACGTAACGCGCGATTTACGAATGGATATCATTTACCCCCAAACTGAAGAAAAGCAATATCCTTGCATTATCTGGATTTGCGGCGGCGCGTGGACGCAGATGAATAAAGGCGCGCATATTCCCTATCTTGCGGATCTTGCGCGAAGAGGCTTTGTTACAGCAAGCGTCGATTACCGCCTTGGCCATGAAGCTCCGTTTCCGGGAGCGTTAGTCGACATTAAAGCGGCAATTCGCTATCTTCGCGCTCACGCAAAGCGCTATTCCATTGACACGGAAAAATTCGGCGTATCGGGCGAATCTGCAGGCGGATACCTGACAGCGATGATCGCGCTTACCCGCACAAGCGAACTTGAAGACGGAGAGTATTTGAATTATTCAAGCGCAGTGCAGGCGGCATGTCCCTGGTATATGCCATGCGACCTTGCGCAAATGTCAAAAGAAAATTCATTTAAAATTCCGTTTTTCGCAGGCGATATAAATGATAAAGAATATACAAGTTATATAAATCCGATAAACCACATTACTTTAAAAGCTCCTCCATTTCTAGTTCTTCACGGCGATGAAGATACGACAGTACCGATAAAACAGGGCCGGATGTTCTACGACGCTCTTGTAAAAAACAATATTGACGCACGTTTTATTACATTGGAAGGCGCAGAACACGCGGACGCTCAATTTTTTCAAAAGCCAATGTGGGACATTATTGCTGAATTTTTTAAAGAGAAACTTGATCCGCCCGCAAAACCCAGTTAGTTTCGTAAAAAGCCTCTTGTACAAGCCGGTAGAACGCTGTTAATCCTTCAGTGCGCACAGAACCTCCTGACTTGTGATATCTGAGTACAGTGTAAGTCCCTTTACCTTTGACACATGTATAACAGACAGATGGTTTTTCTCTGATGGAAGAAGCTCTTCCAGCATGTTTACGTTATCAAGAATTATATCGGGATTAAAGACAACACCCTGCTCGCCGTCGAAAATCGCTGCATAAAAAATATTCGCTTCCACTATGTCCTGAAAAAAGTGGCTGCCGAAAGACAATTCTGGCATTAAATCGCCCTGTCTGTATGAGACTTCACATAAAACCGCCGTGCTGCAAAGTTCGCTGAAATGAACAGGCACGCCGAGAGAAGGGGTTGTTGTACCCCACCTTCCTGGTCCTATCAACATGATGCTGCTTCCTTTCAGCTTTTGATTCAGCATACCTACAATGCGCGCGGCCTGATATTTGTCCCGCTCCGCCAAAGCGAGATACTCCTGCGCTTTTACATAAATTACATGTTCCAGTAACAGCCGGACATTGCCGCCCATAAAATTTCCTGAAGAGTAAAAGAATATTTTCTTTTTATCCGGTTTTGGAATACTGATATCCGCGGACGTTTCTCCCGATCTTTTTGTTTGTAATGGACGGCACTGGAGCAGGTTAAACTTAAAATTTCCTTCGTTGTTAAAATTCGCGGTGAATTCGATATCAACAGGGTAATTGTACGCCGCTTCTATCGAAGACATTATTTTTCTCGCGAAAGCCGGAAACTGGGTTTCTGTCAGCAGTTTTTTAAAATCCAGTATTACAGGCGTTGTTTTAACGCTGTGGCCAATCTCCTGTAAACGGGAAAGCATGGCGGTATCAACGCTGAAAAAAATATCTTTATCTGTTTTTAGATCCTGATTATAAAGAGCATCCGCCTGCGTCTCTGTCATGCGGTTTTCCCTTAAGTTAAGAACATCTGCGTTGTGCTGTGAGAATTTTCGTTCATCGCCGTAATGAACAGGCGGCCCTTTTTCCGGCTGATCGAGTGGAACAAGGCGGGCGTAATCCCCGGATACGCGGTCTACAGCGCGGGTTCCAAGTCCAAAGACAAGCCTGAGCATTCCGGCCTTTTGGTCCATATCTTTATTCCATACATAAAGGTTCGAAGAATGTCCCACTCCCGCGATATGAGGAAAAAATAACTCGCCGTAATGGTCTCCTGACACACGCTGTACAAGAATTGCCATTTGTTCATCTTTGTTCGCGAGCCCCCTTGCCTGCCTGTAGACAAGGGCGTCTTCGCTCATTGCGCTTGCGTAAACAGTACGCACCGCCTGTTCAAACGCCTCAAAGCGTTCTTCAGGCGTTCCCTGGTTCGCGCAGAAAACGCTTTCATATTTTCCGGCGAACGCGTTCCCGAAGTTATCTTCCAGAAGAGAACTCGACCTTACAATAATAGGAGACCATCCGTAATATTCCATCATCTCATAAAACTGTTCGCGGATAACATCGGGGAATTTCCCTTTTAAGAGTTTTTCTTTTAATTCGCCTGCGAGCTCGAAATAACCTTCCGGAGTTTTCTGTTTGCAGCGCAGCTCCCACCAGTCGTTTTGTACAATGTAAGTATAAAAAATATCGGAACCAAGATACCATGAATCATGCGGCTCCCAGAAATTATGGAGAGCGGCGTAAACCTGCTCCTCTCCGTTATCAATTGTCGGCATGTCTTTCTCAATAACCCTTCTGCCAAGGAGCATGCCGACGCTTTTTCCGCCGATAAAGCCTGTTCCGATTTCACGCGAAGCGATATCAAGAATATCGCGCAGTGAAAAGTAAGAATCCGCAAGCTCTGTTATTCGCGGTTCCCTTCCTATCATAAGACTGATAAGAAGTTTCTTCATCGCCGATTGATTTTCCTCATCATCATCAAGGGCCGTCTGCGCCTTTTCAAGAATTATTTCCCAATAATCGCGGGCTTTTATTTTCTGTCCGATGCCTGAAAATAATGATGCCGCGTCCGCGCTTGAAGTAATCGGAACAGCATTATCAGGTTCAATAAGATGAGGAAAAAACATTGTAGGCGAATACCTTTCCCATACCTTAAGCGGATGGATATAGAGTTTCTCGTCAATATTATAAAGGTCAAGCAGGAGCTGTGTTGTCTCCCTGATGCGCGCGATTGTAGAATGAGTATGAACTCCCCTTATCAGCGCGAAATACGCGACAGTGTCAAGTATATAAAGAAAGGGACATGTTACGCGGAAGAAGTTTCCGATCATCAGATCTGAATACCAGAATTCCAAAAGGTCGCTTAAGCAGTCAAAAACATAAAAGGCTTTAAGCCCTTCCTTTTCGATTAGTTCATGCACATTGGTTGCAAAACCTTCAAATCCGACAGACGCGTCAAGTTTATAAACTACAGAAGGTTCATTGTCGTTCATTATGGGTTCGTGATTTCCGAACCGGAAATAAACAAGACGGCGTCCGTCTTTTTTTGACTGTTCAATGTAAGGGCGTACAACTTTCAGGTAATCCTCAATTGAGTTCACCTGCCAGACAACATTATCGCCAAGGCGCAGCATGTCAATAACCTGATCAAGGCCGGAAAGCCCTGTACTGCAAGCCTTCGGCTTGCTGCATACCGGCATGCCTGGTTTTTTATCTATTGCCATTAACGAACCTCTTATATATCAGATTTTATCCTGTAGCGCATCGTAACCTTCCTCACCGGTACGTACTTTTACTGCATTTTCTACATCATAAACAAAAATCTTTCCGTCACCTATGATTCCGGTATAGAGAACCTTTTTTACCGTATTTATAAAAACTGCAAGCGGAATGCCGGATATAACAACGTCGATCTTTATCCTCGGCAAAAGACCGGATTCTATTGATACTCCGCGATAAAAATCTTTGCTGCCTGCATTCATATCGCAGCCAAAAACATCAGTTACAGTCATGCTGGAAACGCCTATTTTATTCAAGGCTGTTTTTAAATCTTCAAGCCTGCTTTGCCTTATAACAATAGTAACCTTGGTTATCTTCATCCGCTGCTTTTGCGGAACATTTTTTATGGAATTCGTCTGCGCTGCAGCGGCAGAAAAAGATTCCGGCTTTACCGTTATAAAATCCGCATAACTGCTGGTACCAAGCTCAGTGGCATCAAGCCCGGCAAGTTCCTCATTTCTGGAAACAGACGCGCGCAAACCATTAATTTTTTTTAAAAGAAAAAATGTTATACCTATTGTTATAAATATCCAGACAGCGATTGCCAAAACTCCCAAAACCTGAACTTTCAGCATACCAATGCTGCCGCTGTAAAATAAACCGCCTTCCAGCCCTTCCGCCGGAACAGCAAACAACCCGACAGCTATCGTTCCCCATAAACCGCAGACGCCATGAACCGCAACCGCGCCGACGGGATCGTCTATGCGCAATTTTGTATCTATAAACTCGATTGCAGGAACTGTAATAATGCCTGCAATTAAACCAATGGCGAACGCGCCCGCTGCATCGACATTAGCGCAGCCTGCCGTTATGCCGACAAGCCCTGCCAGAACTCCGTTAAGCGTCATGGATACATCCGGCTTGCCGTTTTTTAATTTAGAGAAAATCATTGCAGTAACAGAAGCCGCGCACGCCGAGATTGTAGTAGTTACAAAGATTGAACCAAGTTCGCCAATATTGCCTGCCGCGGCTCCGTTAAAGCCATACCAGCCAAACCAAAGGATAAACACGCCGAGCGCGCTAATCGTTATATTATGGCCGGGAATGGCGTTCACTTTACTGTCCCTGCCGTACTTGCCAACTCGCGGACCGACAAATGCCGCGCCTACAAGCGCGCATATACCGCCCGCCATGTGGATTGCTCCTGAGCCGGCAAAGTCAATAAAACCAAGCTGATAAAGCCAGCCGTTTGCGTTCCATACCCATCCGGCCTCGATTGGATAAATAACCGCGCTGATTACGATACTGTAAATACAATACGCGCTGAATTTTGTACGCTCGGCCATCGCGCCGGATACAATAGTCGCCGCTGTCGCGCAAAACACAAGGTTAAAAATAAAATTGGAATAATTAAAATCCGCATAATTTGTAAAAATACCGGAATTAGGAACTCCCACAATTCCGAATAAATAATCTTCGGCAGTCAGCAGACAATAACCTAATAATAAAAAACTGATAGCGCCGAAAACAAGATCCATCAGGTTTTTCATGATAATATTCGCAGCGTTTTTTGCCCTGATAAATCCTACTTCCAGCATTGCAAAGCCGCACTGCATGAAGAATACCAGAGCAACGCCTATCAGAAACCAAATTTGAAAATTCATATAGTTTACCGGTTTTCCCCTTTAAAAAATAAAAATCAGCCGCGAGTAACACAGAGTTACTCTGTGTTACTCTGCGGTTTTTATTTTCTTCTCCTACGCTTCGTCCTGAAGCGCGTCGTAGCCTTCTTCCCCCGTGCGTACCTTGATGACATTCTCTACATCATAGATAAATATCTTGCCATCACCGATATTACCGGTATAGAGCGCCTTCTTGATTGTATCAACGCACAGCTTAACCGGTACTTTGCAAATAATAACTTCAATTTTTACCTTCGGCAGAAGCGTTGATTCAAGCGGAACACCGCGGTAGTATTCTCTTCCACCCCTTTGCATACCGCACCCAAGCACCTGGGTTACAGTCATGCCGGTAATGCCGATTTTATCGAAAGCAGATTTCAGACCGTCGAACTTATTGCGTTTTGTAATAATGACAATCTTTGTCATTTTTGCTCCTGGCTTTGAATTGTTTACAACAGGTACTGCGACATCTTCAGGAACAACTTCAGCGGCAGATATGTCAGAAGCGCCGGCAATAATGAAATCCGCATAACTGCTTGCAAGTCCGTGTTCTGTTATATCCAGACCGGTAATCTCTTCCTGTTTTGCTACACGAAGCCCATTAACTTTCTTAATGATATAGAATGTCAGTCCGACTGTGGCGAATGTCCACGCTGCAATTGTTACAACACCTAACGATTGGACTCCCAGCAGCGCAGCTCCGCCGCCGTAAAATAAACCGCCTTCAATAGCAAACAATCCTACTGCCAATGCTCCCCAGATACCGCAGACTCCGTGCACCGCAACTGCTCCTACAGGATCGTCTACTTTCAGTTTTAAGTCGATAAATTCGACCGCGAGAACAACAAGAACTCCCGCGATAAGACCAATAACCAGAGCTCCGGTTACATCGACGAACGCGCAGCCTGCGGTAATTCCGACCAATCCCGCCAACGCGCCGTTAAGCGACATTGAAACATCAGGCTTTCCGTTTCTAATCCACGTAAAGAGCATTGTCGCGACCGCGGCGGATGTGGCTGCTAAAGTTGTTGTAACAAAGATCGAACCTAATTCCAAAATGCTGCCGGCAGCAGCGCCGTTAAAGCCATACCATCCAAACCAAAGAATAAAAACGCCAAGAGCGCCGAGCGTTAAACTGTGGCCTGGAATCGCGCGCGCTTTTCCGTCTTTTGTATATTTGCCGATGCGCGGGCCGAGGAATGCCGCTCCAAGAAACCCTGAGATACCGCCTACCATGTGAATCGCGGCGGAACCCGCAAAGTCAAGAAAACCCAGCTTGGCAAGCCAGCCGTTTGCGTTCCATACCCATCCGGCTTCTATTGGATAAATAACCGCGCTGATTACGATACTGTAAATACAATAAGCGCTGAACTTGGTACGCTCGGCCATTGCGCCGGATACAATTGTCGCCGCTGTAGCGCAGAAGACAAGATTAAAAATAAAATCGGAGTAATCAAAATTCTGATAATCAGTAAAAACACCAAGATTCGGAATTCCGATTAATCCGAAAACATAATCTTCCGCAGCAAGAAGACAGTAACCAAGCAGTAAAAAACTGATTGACCCAAGACCGAAATCCATCAGATTTTTCATGATGATATTGCCGGCATTCTTGGCGCGGGTAAATCCCGCTTCCACCATGGCGAAACCCGCGTTCATAAAGAACACCAGAATAACGCCTACCAAAAACCAAATTTGAAAGTCCATAATACTTTCCCTCCAAAAAAAACAGCGTGTGTCTTCTTCCAAAAGAAAACACACGCCTTTGTGTGAAACGGCAACGCCGCTTAAATAATCAGAAATTATTAATCAGTAATTTTTAAATAACGCTGTAAAGCAGCTCCGCGTAGGTCGGGATGGGCCAGTGCTTCTTTGCAACCAGCGTTTCAAGTTCATCTACAATAAGGCGAAGTTCGCTCATTGCCGTAAAAATACTGTCGCGGAAGAAAGCAGCCTGCGCCAATATTTCACGATCCTGCGATGATTCCAGAATCGCGTTTTCCAAAGCAGTAAGTTTTTTTAGAACGCATGCCGACAGTTTGGCAATGTTGTTTAAAAAATGCTCTTCGACAGTACAATCCAAATTGCCTGAATATGTTTTCTTCTGCCTTAAAAGATCCACAAGCTCCCGCTGATAATCCATGCACGCCGGAATTATTTCGCCTTTTACCATGTCTACCATTGTAAGAGCTTCGATATGAAGAGTCTTACAGTAAGCTTCCATTAGTATTTCATAACGTGAGTGAATCTCTCCCTCTGAAAAAACATGATGCTTTGTAAGTAGATCTATGTTTTTCTTCTCCAGATACTTGGGTAAAGAGTCAACTGTTGTCTTTAAGTTTGATAAGCCGCGCTTCTGCGCTTCCATTACCCACTCCTCGGAGTAGTTGTTTCCGTTAAAAATGATCCTTTTGTGTTCGCTGTATGTCTTTTTTACAATTGAAGCGATGTCACTCTTAAAATCTTTTGACTTTTCCAGAATGTCCGCAAACTGATTCAATGATTCGGCGACAATTGTATTAAGCACAATGTTCGGCCCTGCGATTGAGAAAGCTGAACCGAGCATACGGAATTCAAACTTGTTGCCGGTAAACGCGAAAGGAGACGTACGGTTGCGATCCGTAGAATCTTTCGGGAAATCCGGCAGTACAGTTACGCCGATCTCCATCTGATGTTTTTCTTTTCCTTTATAACTTGTTCCGGATTCAATCGCGTCAAGGATTCCTTTTAATTCGTCACCGATAAACATTGAGACAATCGCAGGAGGCGCTTCATTCGCGCCGAGGCGGTGATCGTTTGCCGCGCTTGCAGCGGACAGGCGCATCAAATCCTGATACTCATCAATAGCTTTTATAACAGCGACCAGGAACAACAGGAACTGCGCGTTATCCTGCGGAGTATCGCCGGGTTCAAGAAGGTTAATGCCTGTGTCTGTCCCGATTGACCAGTTGTTGTGTTTTCCGCTTCCGTTAACACCGGCAAACGGTTTCTCATGCAGCAAGCATGCCATGCCGTGCTTGTCCGCGATGGTTTTCATAAACTCCATAACAATTTGATTATGATCTGTCGCTATATTTGTGGTTGTAAAAATCGGAGCCAGTTCGTGCTGAGAGGGCGCGACTTCATTATGTTTAGTCTTTGCATAAACTCCGAGCTTCCAGAGTTCTTCATCAAGTTCCTTCATGAACGCGGAGACTCTGGGTTTAATGCAGCCGAAATAATGATCTTCAAGTTCCTGTCCTTTCGGCGGACGCGCTCCGAACAATGTTCTGCCTGTGTAAATTAAATCCGGGCGCGCGAGAAACATATCCTTGTCTATAAGAAAGTACTCCTGCTCAGGGCCTACTGTTGTAATAACGCGTTTGGCTGCCGTGTTGCCGAACAGCTTAAGAATACGCAGAGCCTGCCTGTCAATCGCTTCCATGGAACGAAGGAGCGGTGTCTTTTTATCGAGCGCTTCTCCTGAGTACGAACAGAAAGCGGTGGGAATACAAAGAGTTCCGTCTTTAATGAACGCATAGGAAGTTGTATCCCAAACAGTATAGCCTCTCGCTTCAAAAGTGGCGCGAAGCCCTCCTGACGGAAAACTTGACGCGTCTGGTTCTCCCCGAACAAGCTCTTTGCCGGAAAACTCCAGAATTACCTTACCGTTTCCTTCCGGTGAAATAAAACTGTCATGTTTTTCCGCGGTAGTGCCTGTCATCGGCTGGAACCAATGCGTAAAATGGGTCGCTCCTTTTTCAACAGCCCATTCCTTCATGGCGTTTGCTACCGCATTGGCGATATCATGTTCCAGATGCGTACCCTGTAATATCGTCTTTTTCATGGATTTGTAAATATCCTTTGGCAGACGCGCCTGCATAACCGCGTCATTAAAAACCATGCTTCCGAATAAATTTGTAATGTCTTTCATATCTGACCTCCAAAAAAAATAAGGCGCTGTGCCCAGCCATTAACTTTTATTAACGGACAGACACAGCGCCTTTGCTGTTTCTCAGATAACTGTATACGATTTCTAAAATTTTGTCAAGTGCTCTTAGAGATTGCTTTATTTAAAAACTTTGCTTGCTGCATTTATGCTGGACGAACGCATAGTAATCTTTTTAATAGGCATTCTGTCCTTAAGAAGCGCATGAAAAAGTTCGCAAAGATTCTCACAGGTTGAAACTTTTTTTGTAACAATTATTCTGTATTCAGGGTATGACCATGCAAGAGGATTGTCTATCTTTTTAAGAGGAACACAATTCTCAGGGTCATTATTTATCCCTTCCTTCTTGTACACGGCAAGAACAGCCTCAAGAAGCGGGTCTCCTTCCTGAAATAATGTCGCATGGTGGAAGTGATCAACAACTTCCCATGCTTTTTTAAAACCTTCCTTACAGGCGTGCGCATAACCGGTAACAGGGTCCACTTTGTCTTCCAGTTCAATTTCTAAAAGACCTGAATGCCCGTGAAGATGTTTGGCTTCCCTTGGCCAGTTCATAAACCGATGGGCGTACTGAAAATCCAGTCTAACGATTGATGTATATAAATCATTCATAATAAACTCCTTTTCATTAATTTTTTGAGAAAAATCCTCAATAACACACATTATACCTGTAAAAATGTATTTGTAAAGAAAAATTACATTCTTTCAATAACCGGAAGGAAAATGCAGAACTTTATTCCAAAAAATGAGAGGATATCATGTTTGAGAATGTGTAAACCCTCAGCTTTGATTGAAATCGCAGGTAATTTCAATGCTTACAGGTCTCTCTTTCTGCCTTAGTATATGTTCATCCTGTAGCCTATAGTATGCTATCACTACAGACTAAAGTGAATAATCACTATAGACTGTAGTGATATTTCACTTTAGCCTATAGTGACTTTAAACTATAGACTATAGTGTAGTATCACTATGGACTATAGTGTAGTATCATTATGGACTATAGTGATAGGTTGTACAAGGCAGGGACTTTGTATCAGACTGTAATTGAACAGCGCAAGAAAATACCCTGAAACTTAAGTGTCATGAACAAAGGAAGCTCTTGTAAAACGCAAATCTTCAGTTTGAAAGTTTTGCAAGAGCTTTGAATTATTGATTAAAAAATAATAAATGATTAATATAAGCCATTATGGAAGGCTTTGTGAAAAAACTTGTTTCAGAAGCGGTTTTGGCGTTAATAGCGGGCTTATTTGTTTCCTGTACTTCTCTTGTTCCTGCTGCTTCCTCTGCTCCAAAACTTGATTTTAGTTTGTTTCAGGATAATCAGGCTTATCGCAGTAAATTTACAGGAACATGGACTGAAGATACTGTTAACAGCGGTATATATGACGTATTTGAATTTAGAAATGACGGAACCGGCTTTTATACTTACTATAGTGACAATAAAGTATATGAAACAACCTCTATTCAATATAAGTTATCTGATTATCAAATAATGATTCGTTCTACTGATTTTGTTAATACCAACAGGGCAAATTATACATTTACTGATAATAATACTCTATCTCTTGTAAGTTGGCATAACGGGCAGTCCAATGGAACTTATAACAGAAGCGGTACTGATACTGCAAATATAACCGGAGTTGAAGAAGCATTGGCGAGAGCAGCAGAAGAAGTCTCTGAAAATTTTACCGCCAGATCACGGATCGCAATAGTATATATAACAGCCGAAGACAGAAGCCAAACAGACTTTATCGCCGGTGAGCTTGAACATATTTTACGCAGACGGGGTTTTGTCATGGTCGACCGATCCGAATTGGACAGAATACGGGTAGAGCAGCAATTTGGCACAACCTTTGAGGTTGATGACAATACGGCCGCAAGAATAGGGCATATAGCCGGAGCAAGCATTGTAATAACCGGCAGGGTTGACGGTGAAGGTAATCTTCGCCGATTGCGTTTAAGGGCATTGGATACCACATCAGCACTGGTTGTTGGGACTGCTTCTGAAAGATTGTAATTAGGGTCTGTACAAAGTCGGTTATTTTATGGACAGACACTGATTAATATTACGCAGAATGTAAAGCTGCGAAATGATCTATTTCCACTTCTCAAACGAATCCTTCATAAATTTTCGTATATTAATACCATAAACATCATTAATAATATCGCTTTTCAGGATATCATCGATATTTCCTTGCGCGGAGACTTTACCGTCTTTCATAACAAGCGCTGTATCGCCGAATTGCCACGCCAGATTTAAATCGTGAAATACACTAATCAGGATTTTCTCATTTTCACTTACCCATGTTTTTAAAAAGTTTAAAAGCTCAATCTGATGCTTAAGATCAAGATGATTCGCCGGCTCATCAAGTAAAATTAAATCCGGAGTCTGCGCAAGAGTTCTTGCAAGAAAGACCCTCTGTAATGTGCCTCCTGAAAGCTCATCGATCATGCGTTCCCTTATATCCCATATATCCAGGTTTTTAATAATGTCTTCAATAATGCCAATATCTTCGGCGTCAGGATTTTTAAATAAACCATGCGAGTATGCATAGCGCCCCATGGAAACAGTTTCATAAACCGTGTATGGAAAATAAACCTGCGCGCTCTGATTTAATAGCGCGATTTTTTTTGCATGAGCTTTTCGCGTAATAGAAGATAAATCTTCGTTATTCATGGAAATAATCCCGCGGCAGTCAATAATGCGCGCTATTGATTTAAGCAAGGTGCTTTTCCCGCAGCCATTCGGCCCCAGAACACAGAGACTCTCTCCTTTTTCAGCGCTGAAGTTAATATCGCAGATAACGTAATAACCATTGTAACCTGCGAATACATTTTTAACTTTTAACATTCCTTAATCCTCTGCTGTTAACTCTTCTTTCTCTTGAAATAAATCCATGCAAAAAAAGGCGCGCCGATTAACGCTGTAATTGCTCCGACAGGCAGTTCTGAAGGAGAGATGACAGTTCTTGCAACAAGATCTGTTATCACCATCAACGTGCCGCCTATTATAAACGACATGGGTATTAGATGCCTGTGGCGGGAACCTGCAATCCTACGCGCCGCGTGAGGTGCAATTAAGTCCACAAAGCCGATAACGCCGCTCAGAGCGACAGCAGCTCCTGTAAGTACGGCGCATAGAGCGAGAAGTTTTTTACGCAGAGCGCCTGTTTCCACCCCTGCGGATTTTGCCTGATCATCGCCGAAACTAAGTAAATCCATTTCTTTTGTGTACAGGAAGATACCTGAGGTTCCAATTATTAAAAATGGCAGCAAAAGAGCGACATACGTCCAGCCGCGCAGAGCGAAACTGCCCATTTGCCATAGGGCAATCCGGCGGAGGTCATCAGAGAAAACAGCGCTTAATGTTGTAAGTACTGCGTTTAAAAAAAGCGATAATACCATTCCGCACAGGATTATTGTGTTATTTGACATTGATTTATCAATGCGCGAAGAAAAAGACGCTACAAAAAAGACAGTAAGAAGGCCGAAGACAAATCCCGTTAAAGGAAGAGAGAAGTTTCCCAGAAAAGGTATTGTAATTCCTGTAACAATTATTATTCCAGCTCCCAATGACGCGCCTGAGGAAACACCCAGAATATATGGAGAGGCAAGAGGATTGCGGAGAATTGACTGACAAACCGCGCCGCTCATGGCAAGAGAGCCCCCGACAAGAAAAGCAAGTAAAACGCGCGGCAGGCGGAGGAGCCACACTATCGAAATATATCTTGAGTCCACATTTTCTGAAAGCGGCGCTTGAAAAACTTTATGAAACGTTATCTGTATAGTGTTAATAAAACTTATATTGGTGCTTCCAAGCGATGCGCTGATGATTATGATAAATATTGAAATGATTGCACCAATAATAATTTTTCTCATTGTTTAACCCTTGTCTACTGCGTGCCAAGTTCAGGATATACAGCTTCAGCCATCTGACGCAAGGCAAGTAAAACGCGCGCTGAGGGCCTTGATGATGAATCATTGTCAATTTCGTAAATGCGGTTGTTTATTACCGCGTTTATATGGTTAAACCCCAGTCTGTCTTTTATCTCTGCGACAGGGTTTTCAATATAATTCACATTTGTAAGTATAATATCGGGATTTCTTTCAATAACTGCCTCAGCGCTCGGCATAACAAGCCAGTCTTCGTCTGCGAAAATATTTCGCGCTCCGATAATTGTAATCATATCATCAATGTAACTGTCTTTACCGAAGGCCATCATGTAAGGTGGTGCGGAAAGTTCAAAATATACCGACGGCCTTTTTTCATAATGCGATGTAAGCCTTGATATGTTATCTGCAATCTGTGAGACCTGTGTCCTTGTTGAAGCGATAAGGTCTTCTCCTTCCTTTTTTACCTGCAAAAGATCCGCTACAAAAGTTATATCATTGTAGATTTCCTCAACGCTTTTGCTCATGGAAATATATACGACAGAGATTCCCATATCCGTAAGCAGTTTAAAAGGATCTTCGCCCGTTCCTGTAGGATTATGGCCGCTTGCGATAATCAAATCCGGCTCCAGTGTTACAATCACTTCGGCATCAGGGTAGAAAAAATCCAGTAAAGTAAGACCTGGAGGAAGAGCGGAAATATTTGCCGAATGTACGTCTATGGCGATAAGCCTGTGGGCCTGCCCAAGGTCTGCGATTATCTCTGTATTCGACGGCGCTGTTGAAATAATTCTGTTAAATGAGTTTCCCTTAATAATAACCGCTCTTCCCGAACGGTCAATTATCTCTCTGGTATCGTCCTTTTTACCGCAGCTTGTTATAAAAAACATGGCTATAAGCAAAGCCAGCAATAATTTTGTTATGCGCATTTTTATTCTCCTTTTATTCTGTTTGTATTTATATTGGCGCGAAATCCCAATGTCATGGTAACTCCGGGCATTGGGTAATCGTAAAAAGATTCATAGGAAGTATTCAATATATTCCGTACTGTGCCTGAAATAATTATATATTTTCCGATTTTCTGATTTATTCCGGCATTTAAAAGGAAGTACGGCTTTAATTCCGTAAGATTTGCTGTATCATGATAACGAAGGCTTTCATAATGTCCGCTGATCGAAATAGAACCGCTGTCCCAGAAGAATTCCATTGTGCCGCTGAATGTATGTTTCGGATTGTAAGGAATCCTTTTCCCGGAATTAAAGGTATAGCCGTAACTTAAAAGAAATGATGTTAAATATTTATATGAAATGGATGCTGATATTTTTTTCAGAATACCTGATAAAACAGGATGTTCATAATAAATATTACTGTCAAATCCAAAAAGAAAAGCCTCTCCCACATTTTCAGGTCGCCAAACCCCGCCGCTTTGAGAGAACCAGTGAATGGAATCCTTTATCCATTGGGTAAAAAAGACGCCCTCAAGCTTAAACATCTCTGTTATGTGCCATGAAACTCCGATATCCGCTCCCCATCCGTCTTCGCTGCGCAGATCGGGGTTTCCTGTTCCGCTCCAGTAAAGTTCTTCAAAATCCGGAAATTTAAAATTACGGAAATAATTATTTCTTAACGCGATATTATCTGTAACATTCCAGAGTATACCTAGCTTTGGTATTAATGCAATGTTGGAGGAACCTTCGCTTGTGAATATTATCTTTGATGACGGAATTATCAGAAGTGATTTTACCGGTTTTAGCTCAAAGGTTAAATAAAAGCCGCCGTCATGTCTTTTTCTGTTTCCAATTTCGGTTGAATCAAGGTTTATGTACCTGAAATCTATGCCGCTTCCTGCCGTGAATTTATCAGAATACCAGTTCCAGCGGTTTACCGCGGCAAAATCATGCTGATTATGAAGAGATACTTCCATGGATGGAGAAGTATATTCAAGTATGTTAAACTGATACGAAAGGGAAAGCTTTGTAGAAAAATCATCATGAAAAGCACGGGGCATATCAAGCATAAAATTATTAAGAGAAGAAAAATCCATCTGGTTACCGGTATAACTTGAGAAGCCTGATAAGGGAAAGTTTTTATCACCGTAATAAAGACTTGATGAAAAAATAAGTTTTATTAAATCAGGAAGCTCCCGCACAAAAGAAACGGAAGCTCCTGCGTCCCAAACCTCGTTATTGTCTTTTCGGCGTGTATAATTATAATGATCAGTAAAAAGATAATGATTTTCAGCGCGGTTGGCGTAGATGTTAGCGGTCATGGAAAACAAACCGCCGCCGTATGATGCTGACAGTGAATAATTCTGCGTATCAAAAAGATCTTCCAAACGGGCGTTATGTGTCAAACCGTCCCGTCCCCTGTATTCTCCCGGCATGGAAGAAGTATTGGAAACAGAAGCGGTAAACCGCAGCCTCTCTTCCTGTTTTCTTACAGTGATGATATTGACAATTCCGCCAAATGCGCCTGTTACATTATATTTTGAGTCGGAGCCTCCGTAAATTACTTCAATACGCTCAATCGAGTTAATATCAATCTGACTGATATCAAATCTGCCGTCCATTGAAGAGTTAACCTGAACTCCGTTAATTAAAAACACGATACGTTTTGAATCAAACCCTCTAAGATTAATACCCGACCGGTTTCCATAAGCGCCGTATCTGACAATGTTCAATCCAAGAGTCTCATGTAAAAGATTAACAATGTCAGACGCGCCGCTTTGTACTATCTGCTCCTTTTCTACAACCGTTATCTGCTGAGTTACAGGAATTGTTCCAACAACAGTGATGTCATCGCCTTCAAAGAAATAGATAAATTCATCTTCGTAAAATGTATCCTGTGAAAAAAGCGGGAATGAAATAAAAAGGAGCAGCCGAAGAAATTTCATTTAGTATAGGAACCCCACATACCAATGTAATCACCAGTTTTGTCTATAGTGAAATTCATCTGCGCTTCTTCGAGAGTATCATACATGGCATGTTCCCATGTAGTTGTGTCATAAGCATCACCCATTTTTACTGAGTTAGTCGCTAAGTCTTTCCAATAAACAGCTCCGAATTTTTCATTGTAAGCGGTTGTTTCTTCTTCTGACACAACATTCCAGCCTTCATCATAAATTATTTCCCAGTACCATGTGAATTTAACAATTAGTATTCCGTTATTCACTTCATAATCTGGTGAATTAACGATGTCTGCTTTATAGTTGCCAACATATTCAATTTTTTTAGCGGATGTATCAATTTTGTAACTATCAAAATCAGATGACCATGTGCCATTTAGGTTAATACTGGTATTTGGATCACCGCAGCCTAAAAATAAAAAACCTGTCAACAACACAATAACTGTCAGGTAAACCGCGCGTTTTGAAAATCTTGCGCATAACTCTGTGAGATAAAAATTCATAAAACACTCCTTTCGGAGAAAAGGGAAAAAGACCGGTTACAGGGGACAGGTAAACTCGGTTTTTCACAGGCTTTTCCACGAACCTTGAAAAAATATTCGCCTTCACAAGAAAGCGCGTATACCAAAGTCTCCTGGCTTGAGGGCAATTTTTCTGCCGGCCTTCCCATCCAGTATGGATAGTGACCGTTTTTGGCAGAATCTTCCCTGTTACAGTTACGGGATAGCGGAGGAATTACACCTCACTTCCTTTGAAATATACAATAGAAAATTTATAAGGTTTTTTGATTTTCGTCAAGGATTATTACACACTTACCGCTTGTAATATTGCGTTCTCAACGAATGTATTTAATGAAACGCCGCGGGCGGACGCGGTCATAGCAAGTTTACGGTGGAGATCGGTATTAATACGGACATTAAAAGAACCTTTAAATGGCTTTTCAGGCTCTTTCTCTTTAGCTGCGCAATATTCCAAATATTCATCTACCGCATTGTGAAAATCATTGGTAATAGCGCGAACGCTTTCTCCTTCAAATGATATAAGAGCTTTTATCCCAATTACTTTGCCGTAAAACACCGCGTCCTCTTCGGAGAAACATACGCATCCTGTATAATTTTTATAATTTAAATAGCTGCCTTGATTTTTATTTTTCATAACAAACCCTTTTCCTTTAAATTCTGGATTAGATCATCTATCTGATACAACTTTAAAATATTTCGCGGATGCGGCTTATGCAATCGGATATAATCGCCGTTTTTGTTTGAAAAAACCACACGGGAACCGCTCGTTTTCCCTATTGTTTCCATAAAATATCCTATTGATCCTAATAAAGTAACCAATTCATTAAATGTAAAATCCGCAGGCCGGGATAGAAATCTTCGGGCAAGTTTATCTTTTTTGCTCAATTTACTGTCTCTTATTAATATATATTAAAAGATAAAAAATAGCAACTATATTCAGTTGCATTTATTATTTTTGCCTATCGCTTCCAATAAACCGCTGAGATAACTTAAACCTATCGCTCTGTCGTAAAGACCGTATCCGGGCACGGAAACCTCGCCCCAGATGCTTCTTCCGTGATCGGGGCGTAGCGGACCGTCAAAACCAATGTCGTATAACGCTTTCATAATCGCGTACATGTCAAGAGAACCGTCAGAAGAAAGATGCGCGGATTCTTCAAAATCACCGGGGCCGTTATGTCTTACATTTCTGATATGCGCGAAATGGATACGGCTCTTTAAACAGCGGATTATACCGGGGATATCATTATCAGGGTTTGTGCCAAGACTTCCGGAGCAAAGCGTTACGCCGTTATAAGGATTATCAACAGCGTTTACAAGCCGTAAAAGATCATTCTTGTTCTTCATTATGCGCGGCAGGCCGAAAACCGACCATCCCGGATCGTCGGGATGCATCGCCATCTTTATTCCGTATTTTTCGCACGCAGGCATTATCGCTTTCAGGAAGTATTCAAGGTTTGCAAATAATGATTCTTCATCAATATTCTGATACATTGTAAACAGTTCTTTAATTTTTGCCATGCGCTGCGGTTCCCATCCGGGAAGCAGATGATCATTTGCTTTTTCATACATTGAATTGATCATGCTATCAGGGCTTATTTGTCCGATGACTTTATGATCATAGGACATTACAGCGGCGCCGTCAGGGCGGACTTTTGCCAAATCAGAGCGGGTCCAGTCAAAGACTGCCATAAAATTGTAGCAGACAAGATTTATTCCGGCTTGTGAAACAGTTTTCAGCGTATCGATATATTTTTCAATATACATATCACGCTCAGCGTTACCTGTCTTTATCGCATCGTGAACATTAACGCTTTCAATACCGGCAATTACAAGTCCGTTATCTTCAACCTGCTTTTTTATCGCAAGAAGCTCTTCCTTTTCCCACTCTTCTCCTGGCTGTTTGCCGTAAAGCGATGTAATAACCCCGCTGATACCGGGTATCTGGCGAATCTTATCAAGCGTTACAGGATCATACCCAGGTCCGAACCAGCGTAAAGTCATTATCATTTTTTTTCCTTCCATGGCACAATGCTGCCGATTTTCAGTGTTTCTGCCATGTTTATCATGCGCTGGTTTATTGAACCGCGGAACGGCAGGTTTATTGTCTTTAATTTATCAATATATTTTCCGTCTATTAAAATATCGCTTGCGGCAAAGAGATTATTTATGTCTTTATCGTTCTTTCCAAGTTCAAGCAGTTGTTCGTATGTATAACCTGTGTAAGTTACTACATCCCAGCCGATTTGATGAGCTTCTTGCGCGATTACCGCAAGTTCGCCCGCCTGCGTAAAAGGCTCTCCGCCCGAAAATGTTATGCCCTGTATTGGTTTTTTTTGCTTTTTTATCAGGCGGATTATTTCTTTTACTGAGAATTCTTTGCCTGCGTTAAAATCCCAGCTTTCAGGATTATGGCAGGCAGTACAGCAGTGCGGACAGCCTTGAGTAAAAATTACGTATCGCAGGCCGGGGCCGTCTACAATGCTTTCTGGGGTAATGCCAGACAACCGCATAAATCATCCGTTGAAATTCTGGTGTATCTGGCGGTTTTGAATTTCCGCGAGTTTACTGTCATTAAAACGATCGAGAGTTGATAAATATCCTGTAATTCTGCGCACCCGGTTTATATTGCTTCCGCCGCATCTGGGGCAGATATCTTCATTAATCACGCTGTTAAGTCCGCAGTCGCAGCAGACATCAACCGGAAAGTTAACCGCGGCATAACCCATGTCGGCTTCCGCCATTGCTCTGATTATTGATTCAAAGGCTTTTATGTTACTTTCTGGCGCTGATTGCAGTTCTATATACGATATGTGCCCGGCATTACAGTACTTGTGGTAAACGCCCTCTATTTCTATTTTTTTAAGCGCGCTTATTTGATACTCCACAGGCACATGAAATGAGTTTGTGTACCATTTTTTATCCGTAACGCCTTTGATTATACCGTACCGTTCAACGTCAAGCTTTGTGAATTTTCCGCTTAACTGCTCCGCGGGAGTGGCAAGAAGAGAAAAGTTCAGGCTGTATTTTTTTACGGCTTCTTCGCATCTGCGCCGCATGTGGCTGATAATGGCGATACCGAAAGACTGGGCTTCGGCGCTTTCGCCGTGATGTTTCCCCATCAGTGAAACAAGACATTCGGCAAGACCGATAAAACCGACGCTGAGCGTTCCGTGGCGGATTGCTTTTTCAATTGTATCGTTGGGAGATAAATCATCGCTGTCAAGATAGAGTTTTTGCCCCATTAAAAACGGGAAATCCTTTACCTTCAAATTTTTCTGTACATTGTACCTTGTTAAAAGCTG
>WQSQ01000025.1 GCA_009787775.1 Treponema sp. | reverse complement strand
TATATATACATAGAAACACACCCCTCTTATAGATGGACTATAGAAGGCGATAAAAAAATTACATATTATCTCAAACAGGATTAGAAAGGGAGTAATTATTTTATGGGTTCAAGCATTACAATCCTATGTTCTAATTGCCTCGAAGACGACAGAAAAGGCACATATTACGAAATATATTTAGACTGCGGTATGTTGTGTTTTACTAAAGAGCAATTAGAAAGATATTATGGCGTAAGGAGAAAATATCATAAAGATAATCATAAATTATCTTTCGATATACCACCAGATGATTTTTACAGCAAATCAAGCTATTTTTTAGATAATAATAAAATAAATACAGAAATAATTGAAAATATAAAAAATGGTTTTGAGTTTACAAATAATATGAGTTATACTCCTTATTATTGTGAAACCTGTATTAAATTAGAAAGTCATTTTTATTTCCAAATGGAATTAAAAGATAATATCTATATTCCAAAATATGATTGTGAAAAATGTAAAAATCATATTGAACCCTTAAATATTATTTATGAAGAAGATACTGATGAATCCAAATACCTGCCTTGACCTATATGTCACTATAGGCTGTAGTGATTGCACACTGTAGCCTATAGTACCTTGTCACTATAGCCTATAGTGATATATCACTTTAGACTATAGTGAACATTAACTATAGGCTGTAGTGACAGTACACTGTAGACTGTAGTGCAATTTCACTATGGACTATAGTGGTATATAGGTCAAGGCAGGAACTTTGTATCAGAAAGGACTAATAGCCCTTTACTTTCTTTCCGAAGAGCATATTCTGGTAGCAGCGAAGGCATCCAGGGGCCATGCCGTCTTTGCTTTCATGAAGTGTTTTTCTGAAAAGATTTGCACGCTCTCCGTTGACTATATCCTTTATGGACTGCTCTTTAATGTTTCCGAGTATGTAGTCGGGATAATCTGCGCAGAAATGTACGTCTCCGTTATAGTTGACGTTAGCCTGGCACCATGGTACTGGGCAGCGGCTGCGTACGGGCGTTTCAAGTTCGGCGTAGTATGTGTGGGTTTTCTCGGGATTAAGGGTGGGGACTGTTAATATTGTGTGCCCGTAGTTTTTGTTCTGGACATTGCCAAGGATGCTGTGAAGCTTTTTTCCGTCTATACCGAGGTTGTATCCGGTGTTATAGGCTTCCAGGCAGTCTATATCGGTATCAAGCTTTTCCTTCATGAACTTTTTCTGGGCGGCGACAATGCTGCTGTTGGTGTAAGTACCGAGATTGTAGATGTGTATATCGAGATTGTATTCCCTGCTCGCCTGTGCGAGTTCGTCAAGGTAAAGATAGTTTTTGTTTGTAACGACTGTTACGATGCCGAGCGCGGGGTATTTGGCTTTTTGTTTCTTTTTCTCCCTGTCTATCGCTTTAATCCCGGCTATTGCTTTATCGTACACGCCTTTGCCGCGAAGTTCATCGTTTACGTCGCGGAAGGCGTCAAGCGATACAAAGACAGCAGCCCACTTGTCGCGGACTATCTGCTCGGCAAAGCGCTCCATCAGTGTGCCGTTGGTGTTAACGCTTACAACAAGGCCCTTCTGGACCATGTATTTGCAAAGAGGCAGCAGGTCAGGATAAAGAAAAGGTTCTCCCCCCCAGATGTAGGTAGTGAGTTTTAAAGGAGCGATATCGTCTATAAACTTTTTCCAGGTTTCAAGGGGAAGCGTCTTTTTATTTTCCTCGGCGGCGCAGCTGTTCATTACGCCCTTGTCTCCGTACTGGCCGCACATAACGCAGCGCAGGTTACAGGCGCCTGTCAGCTTAAAGTAAACAAGGGCCAGTCTTTTAAAGTGATCTGCGCCGCTGTTTACCTTTGGGAAGAGATGCGCCTGACCTATTTTGAAGAAAGTGTTGGCGACTTTGGCGGCGAGGCCGAAGTTTTTGCCAAGCATAACAGGTACTAACGAGGTGTTTTGTTTCACATCCACTCCCAAATGTTTTAACTAGTGTTCTGCCTTATTCAAATGACGGAATGTATTGCTAAGTTAACTCTTTATGCAATAAAGAATTAACGCATTTTGTTATATTGGAAACCGAATATTACAGGATACTAGGCTTATGCATGTCCTGCCGATCCCAGTACGTTTTTGTTTTTGTGCGCGTATAATTTCTTAAGCTCGTCTCTTGCAGGGCCCAGATACTTGCGCGGGTCGAACTCATCGGGCTTCTCGAAAAACACTTTGCGGATAAGGGCTGTCATTGCAAGGCGGCCGTCGGAGTCGATATTAATCTTGCAAACGGCGCTTTTAGAGGCTTTGCGCAGCTGCTCTTCGGGGATGCCGACTGAGTCCGCTAATTTGCCTCCGTATTTCTCTATCATATGCACGTACTCAATGGGAACTGAAGACGAGCCGTGAAGAACAATCGGGAAACCGGGGATTTGTTTTTCTATTTCTTCAAGGATGTCGAAGCGGAGCGGAGGAGGGATAAGTATGCCGTTGGCATCCTTTGTGCATTGTTCGGGTTTAAACTTCGCTCTGCCGTGGCTTGTTCCGATTGAAATAGCAAGAGAGTCAACTTTGGTTTTGCCTATAAAATCAATGACTTCAGACGGCTGAGTGTAGTGGCTTACTTCGGCGGAAACATCGTCTTCCACTCCCGCAAGGACTCCAAGCTCGCCTTCTACAGTGACGTAATCTTTCTGCGAATGTGCGTATTCGCATACTTTTTTGGTGAGCGTTACATTCTCGTCATAGGCCAGATGGGAGCCGTCAATCATTACAGAGGAAAAGCCTGTCTCGATACAATCCTTACAGATTTCGAATGTATCGCCGTGATCAAGATGCAGAACGATAGGGATGTCGTATCCCAGTTCGTGAGCGTATTCTACAGCGCCGCGCGCCATATTGCGCAGTATGTTCTGATTCGCGTACTTGCGCGCGCCTGATGACACCTGAAGAATGACGGGGGATTTGGTCTCGACGCAAGCCTGTATTATCGCCTGCATCTGTTCCATATTGTTAAAATTGTATGCCGGTATCGCGTACCCGCCTGTAATAGCTTTCTTAAAAAGGTCTTTTGTATTAACAAGACCTAATTCTTTGTAACTGGTCATTTCTTTTAACTCCTTGAATAATTTTTTAAATACTAGCTAATTTTCTGTCTGTTGGTCAATGGCTATGATATACTCTCACTACAGCAATGAAGAAGAAATCCCTTGTATTGGCTATAGCTGCTGCATTCGCTCTTTTTACAGCGATTATCATTATCATTTATTTTACACGCGCTCCCCTGCTGATTGTAACCGAACAGTCATTTGCCAGCCTTTACGGGTCTGAAAGGTTCCGAGGTAATATAATGAAAGCCTCTCTTTCCCTTATGCGCCGGATTAAGATCGTAGAAATAGCCAATGACGCAGGCGATGATGTTGTCCGGTTCGCGGTTGAGGATGTCTCCGCCCGGCCTTTTTGCGTGCTTTTTCCACGCAGGTTTACCCGTTCCGCCAATATCTACAGCGAGCAAAACCCTGATATTCGCGTTGTCATTCTTGAAGGCAGGTATCCTGATGTTCTTTCCACGGACACCGGCAGGGAGAATTACTTTACTTACAGTACAGATATCGAATCAGATTTTTATAAAACTGGTATTGCCGCGGCGATTTTTGCCGATAATATGAGAGGAGACATAGCGGTTTTTATTGAACCAGGGCAGTATTTAAGATACGGTTCAATGGCGCGCGAAGCTTTTTTACAGGGTGTAAGCGATCAGGGCGGTACGCAAAGAACATACTTTTATACTGGTTTATCCTATCTGCCGGAAAATGTTGAAATTGCCTGCGCGGTTGTAGCGGGAAGCGGATGGGAGTTCCTTGACAGGAAACTGGGTATTCCGGTGATTCTGTTTACATGGATGGACCTTCCTATGGTACCGGCTGATGTTGTTATGATAGTTGATGATTCGCCGGTAGCCCAGATTAATCAGGCGGCGGCATTTATCTCCGCCGGAGATACCGCAGGGAAAATGCAGTCCAGGTTTTACGTTTTTAGAAGGAGCGGTATTGACAGTAGAATCTTACAAAAAATAAAAAATATAGGGAAAAATGTTGAAATTATGTAATAATTATTTGATATTAATTATTTGACAAATACAATGGTAGGAAATATAATCTATAAAGCGAAGGCTTTATTAAAGAGGAGTTAGTGATGAAACATAGCAGTTTCAAAATCATCTGCCTGATAATTTGGGCATGTTTAACGGTCTTTTCAGCATATGGTCAAACATCGGCCGTCACTTTGGAGTCAAGGATTCTGGAAAGTTTTAATGGGGATGATAATGCTCCGTACATTTGGAAAACGGATTCCAGCAGGTTTATTTCCGCTCTCAGGAATCCGGATGGCAGTGAAGCCAAGGACGATAACGGTATTACGAAAAGATATCCGATCACAGCATATGTAGACGCTTGGCCCATTGCGGTTTTTGGATACAACAGAACTCCGGACAGTCCGGCAGTCAGGAGTCTGGGATTGAATGGTCAATTTGATCGAATGGGATATAACTGGATCGATCTTTATCCTGTTTTAGCGGATGATCCGGAAGGAAAACCGTATGAGATTCCGATTCCCGGTATTGTTAAGAATATCGATTTATGGGTTTGGGGGTCAAATCTCAGGTATTACATTGAGATTTTTGTCAGAGATTACCGCGGCGTTGTCCATCCCATTAGGCTTGGTGATATTTCTTATCCCGGATGGAGAAACCTTGATGTAAATGTACCTTCTCACATCGCACAAATAAGACACATATTGCCTTCTTATGCTGGTTTAACATTTGTAAAGTTCAGAATCTGGACGCAGCCTTCGGAAAGAGTTAATAATTTTTACATTTACTTTAAGCAGTTAAAAGTTTTAACTGATATGTATAACCCCCTGTATGATGGTAACGATTTGTCCGATCCAGCCGTTGTTGACAGAATCTGGTCAGGCAATTAATAAGGAGTATTGAGATGAAAAAGTTAATTGTTGCTGCTTTAATACTTTGTATTGGCGGATTTGTTTATGCTCAGCAAGGTATCGTTGGTATACCTAACGCTCAAAGTCTTGGAATTGATTCCGCGCAGCAAATGATAAAAGAGGTGTCTGTCGACAAGTTTGAGCATGACGGTTTTTGGAGATCGACAATGTCCTCGGACGAAGGTTATACAACATCAAGATTATTCGCGGGCGCTCCGGCGGGAAAGGTACCAATTCTTGATGAAGAAGGCATGAATATACCCGACCTTTACGTGTTAGGTACAAGGGTTGATTTTCTTCGCAGAGGCCATAGCACATTCACAATTTATCCTACCCGTCCTATTCCGATAGAAGGAATAACCAAAACCGTATCCGTCTGGGTTGCGGGCAGAAATTTTAACCATGAGATTTACCTGTTAATTCAGGATTTCTTCGGCAGAAATTATGAATTCTATATGGGAAGGCTTAATTTCATGGGATGGCAAAGGTTAACAGTCGCGATTCCGCCTGCTCCTGAAGACGGATCAAGCGGCGTAGTGCAGCGGAATTACCATTACCAGAATAATTTTGGCATTAAAATATTGGGTTTCCGTATTAATTGCGATCCCTTGGAAGCGATAGGCAGTTACTATATTTACCTTGATGATCTTCGTGCAGAAACAGACCTCTTCTCGGAACATCACCGTGATCCTGACGACATGGTCGATGGCTGGTAAAAAAAGCAAAAGCTGCTGACACAGGTTGGCAGCTTTTTTTATTATTTATGGTTTTAAAAGGGAAAAGTGTTGCGCCGGGAGTAGCGGTTGGCAGCATATCAATTTACAACGATATATTTCGCATACCGTCAGAAGCTTTTGTTCCCGAGGGCGGGGAACAAGCTCATCTGGATAAATATAATTTAATTAAAAAAGAAGCACTGGAAGAACTTGAATCAATTAAACTTTCCATGCAAAAGCTTGATCCAAAGAAAGCTGATATATTTAACGCGCACAAGGAAATTGCTGAAGATATAATATTAAACGAGGAAATACATGCCAAAATTTTAAAAAACCGCTTTACAGGAGATTGGGCTATATATAAGGTTTATGATACTTTTATTGGAATGTTACAGCAAACTCCCGATCCTCTTATATCTGAACGCTCCGTTGATTTTATTGATGTACGTGCTTTATTTTTAAGGTTATGGTACGGGCAAAAAAAATATAGCCTGTCGTCATTAAATGAACCTGTTATCATCGCTGCGTCTGATTTTAAACCTTCAGATGCAGCAAGCCTTGATAATAATAATGTTCTGGCGATTCTTGCGGAACAGGGAGGTTTAACATCCCATTCTGCAATTATTGCTAAGAGTTTTGGGATTCCGGCTGTCTTTGGCATTGATGAGCTTTTAAAATCAGTTAAGCAGAAGCAAATTGCCGTTGTAGATGCCGACAAAGAAATTGTGATTCTAGATCCTTCCTTAAGTGTTAAAAAAAAATATGAGAAAAAATACGCGGCATACCGCCGTGACAGGGAAGATACTGAAAAATACAGAACATCCGAGGGGCGCACTCTCTGCGGGGTAAAGATTGATATTGGTCTTAACATCGCAAGTGCTGATGATAAAGAACTATCAGCATCCGTTTACACTGATTCTGTCGGAGTATTCAGAACAGAGTTTATTTATATGGGCCGCAGAACCCTTCCAACAGAGGATGAGCAGTTTCTTGTATACAGGAAAGTGTTGGAGTGTTTCGGAGAACGTCCGGTGATACTGCGCACTATGGATATTGGAGGCGACAAGAAACTGTCCTGTGTGGATCTGCCTGATGAAGAAAATCCTTTTTTGGGAAACCGGGCATTGCGGTTTTGCTTTAAGCATCCGGACATTTTTAAGACTCAAATCCGCGCCTGCCTGCGCGCCTCCGTTTTCGGCAATCTCTGGCTTATGCTTCCAATGGTAACCTCGCTTGAGGACATTCGTAAAGCAAAGGAACATATCGCATCTGCCCGCAAAGAGCTCGAAAAAGAGGGTAAATCCTTAAAGGATATCAAGCTTGGTGTAATGATAGAGATTCCCTCCATCGCGCTTATTGCAGACCTTGTCTGCAAAGAAGTTGATTTCGCGAGTATCGGATCAAATGACTTAATCCAGTATGTATGCGCGGCAGACAGGATGAATGTTGAAGTTGAACCATATTATCAAAGTTATCATCCTGCAATGTTCAGGTTAATAAAAAAAACAATAGACGCGTTTAATGACGCCGGTAAACCAATTTCATTCTGCGGCGAGCTTGGAAGCGATCCAAAGGCAGTGCCTGCGTTAATCGGACTTGGAATGCGAAAGCTCAGCATGAACGCAACCTCTGTACCTGCGGTCAAACGCACGATTGCATCCTTAACAGTCAAAAAAGCCGAAGAGATAGCCGCTAAAGTTTTAAAACTATCAACCGCTTCTGAGATTGAGAAGTATCTTTCAGGCGCTTTATGAAATTTTCTTTGAATGTACTTGCGCGATATTATATCAATCTACCCATACGCCAGTTCCAATCCAGTTGTTAAAAGTTATTTCAATTCTCCTCTCTTTAATTATAGAAGCTAGTCCTTTCGCCTGATCGACAATTGAAATTTCAAATACAATTTTACCATTTCCGTTAAATAAATAATCACCCTTACGAAGCCAAATCTTTAAAGTAACAGAACCATTGTTGATTAAACCTCTTCCTGTTTCACCATCATATGCATCTATCCATAACCCATTATAGCTGGTGTAAATCCCTTTGTTATCTGCATTTACATAATAGGTATACGCACCAATATAGTTGTTATTATATTCGTCAAGGTTTGTAATAGTAAGCGTTCCAATAGGTTTGTTCTCGTAGTTAATTACATTTTGGCCATAATTGTTTGTACCATCGTTACAGGCGATTATAATAAACCCAATTATCAATGTGAAAGTAGAAAATATATTCTTTTTACACATCCTTCATCTCCTTTATAGCTTCTTCCATTTTTTGATGCAGCCGATCATACAACAATTGGATATTCGTACTACAACTCTCATTTGTAGCTATACTAAGACTATCCAGAATTCGTTTTTCTGTTTCAAAACCATCAGTCTCTGATTGTCTCTTTGCTTTTAATAAAGCCTCAATTATTATCATGAGTTCTACTTTAGATAATTCACGAAATTCCATAATGCCTCCTAAAAAACCATAATATGATATTGATATATCACTCTTTAAAGCAAGTATACTACTCTAATAGGCCATATGTCAATGCCTAAAAAACACTTATTATTGCTTTAAGGGTATATGTCAAAGGAAATGCTAAATATTAGAGATATTTTGGCTCTCAATTTGAAGGAAAACCGTAAGAAATGCGGGTTTACTCAAGAAAAATTAGCAGAGAAGGCAGGGATTTCGGCACATTATTTAGCTATGGTTGAGGTATCCAAGAAATTTCCAACGCCCGAAATGCTTGATCGTATAGCCCAAGCTCTAAAAATTGAAACATATAAGCTTTTTGATGCTTCCGCTACACCGGAAGGTGCATTATTGCATTTAGAACAATCTATTCTTACTAATATGGAGCAATTTATAAATATTACCATAAAACAAGCTATTACTAACGAATTTAAGAAATATAAAGAAAATTAACAGTATTAAATCAAATAAATATTTTTTATTTTTAAAAATACCTTACAGCGTATATATCCATGCACGGCTTTTTTTGCCGATCCTTTTTACTACTCTAATCTTTGTTAATACATATAAAGCCTTTCTAGCTGTATGTATTGTTATTTCCGCTTTTTGCGCTAACGATTTAACCGTAAATTCTTCCTTTTTTTTAAATGGAATGAAAATTAAGTAATCCTTTGGTTTTGTAAATAAAAAACTCTCATGCCATGCAGCCATTTCCCTGTCATGGATACTTATTCCCCTGCGCCGCCATGAGCCTTTACCGTCTTTAATGCGTTTTTCTGTTATATCAACAAAGACAAGTTCAATACTTAAACCTTTTATCAGCGGCAGTTCGGGAGCGTGAAGAAGGGCGTCAAATATGTCCCATTTGCTTCCGTGAACAGGACTTTTACGTTTATAAAGCAATTTTCCCTCAGGATTAAAAACTTCGATTCTTTTTGTAACAGCGACAGGATGTATTATACGCACCCTGCCATTAGCCGCAAAAACAGGCGCTTTTTTCCTTAAAGGAGCGAAACTGCCTGTCTGCACTTCAATATACTCGCCTTCTTTGCTTATGCCGTCGGCTACATAAGCGCCTGCTTCAGCTTCGCTTCTGCCTCCCGGGCCTGTATATTGAAATTTAAGTGTACGGTGTAAAGAACTCTCGTTTTTGGTTCCTATTGATTTTTTAAACCGCTGCGCTTCAGCCAGCAAAGACTTCTTTGTCATTTTCCTATTTTGTATATTCAAGTAACTCCTCTGCGCTCAGTAAATCCAGTAAATGATATGTAATTGTCTCTCCTGTTTTTTCTTCGGTCTTAATACCGGCAACCTTAAAGGCAATCATTTTATTTGTCGGCAGAGGAAGGGAGAGTACATTGCCATTCATATCGACAATGGTATTAAACGGAAGGCGCCCGGAAACCTCCTGAAAATCGCCTTCGGGAAAAACTATAAAATACTCGTTTATTTGCATGTTTTATCATATCAGATGAATAAATTTGGCACAATTATATCTATTACTACATGAGCGTGTAGCCAAATTCGTCTTTTTTTCACTTTTTTTATAAATATTATGAATAGTGGGTTGACAATAATGAATATATATGTATTATGGTTGGCAAATGGGATTTAATGGGATTTAGTAGGAAAAGGTGGGATGGAAGTTTTATTAACGGGCCGGTTCAGTGTTACTCTTGATGAAAAAGGCAGAATAAGTCTGCCGGCTCCTCTGCGCAGAATACTGGACGATTCAAAACTAACGCTTACTGAATGTGACTATGATAATTGCCTTTGGCTGTTTCCTACGAATGTGTATATGGAATTGCTAAAACAATACAATGCGAACACAAGTATTTTATCGAGAAAAGACCGCGATTTCAGACGGCGAATTTTTGATTCACATCCTGTAGAGATTGATAAAGCGGGAAGAATTCCTATCATTCAGGAATACCGTGATTTTGCAGGACTGGACAAAAATTGCATAGTTCTGGCGCAGGGAGATTATATTGAAATTTGGGATGAGGAACGATATCGTAAATGCCTTGCGGACTCAAGAGAAGACTTTTTGTCGGCTTCAGAAGAGCTTGGGACAAAATTAAAATCCAATGCCGGAGTAAACGCATAATGACAGAATACGCGCACACCCCCGTTTTGCTTGATGAAGTTTTTTCTCTCCTCGGTCCAAGAAATAATTGTGAATTAATGATTGATGCGAATGCCGGAGAAGGCGGACATTGTTATGCGATTCTTTCAAAATATCCGGATGTAAAAATTATTGCTATAGACGCGGATGCAAACATTCTTTCCGTTGCGAAAAAACGTCTTGATGTGTTCGGCGATAGAGTTTATTTTTATTCAGGCTGGTCGCATGATTTCTTTGCTGATTATCCGGCGCAGTTTAAAAAACCAGATACAATCCTTTTTGATTTAGGCATAAGTTCCTATCATTATAAAAGAAGCGGTAAAGGTTTTACCTTTGAGAAAGATGAATATCTGGACATGCGTATTGACGATTCAAAAGGAATTACTGCCGCAGATCTTCTGGCCCGGATTCCGGAACGTGAGTTGGCTGATCTTTTATATAATAATTCTGAAGAGAAATATTCACGTAAAATTGCTTCTTTTATTGTAAATGAAAGGCAGAAATCCACAATTACAACCACGTCAGCTCTTGCCGAACTGGTTATTAAAGCTGTACCTGTATCATACAGGAACGGCCCAATACATCCGGCTACCAGAACATTTCAGGCATTGCGTATTGCGGTAAACGGAGAACTTTCAAAGCTCTCATCGCTCCTTGAGGCGGCGCTTAGGGTCCTTGAGCCGGGGGGACGGCTTGGGGTTATCAGTTTTCATTCGCTTGAAGACAGAATAGTTAAAAATTTCTTTCGTACCATGAACAAGAACTGTACATGTCCGCCGCAGGCACCTGTGTGCAGGTGCAGCGGCCGCCGTTCTGTAAATTTACTAACTAAAAAGGGAATTACGCCGACAAATGAAGAGATTGAGCGGAATCCCCCTTCCAGAAGCGCAAGGTTTCGTGTAGTAGAAAAAGTTTTAGACGGAGAAGCTGATGATTAAACGCTTTTTATTATTTTACATTCTGACTTTTGCAATTCCGCTTCTCCTCGGTCTTTTGGTTTGGCAGTCAAACAGACATCAAAACCTTTCAAATGAATTAATACGGCTGGAACAGACGCAGACTGAGTGGATTGAAAGTAATAAAAAATTAATTGTAGGCATAGCGGAGTATTCGTCTCCGCCAAGAATTGAAGGAATAGCCCGTGATCAGCTCGGTTTGAAAAAGATACTGCCTGAGTATTTGCTTCAGGTAAGAATAATGGGAGGAACGGAGCATGGTTACTAAAGCTGAGCATGCAGATCAGGCAAAGCTTTCCAAGAGTGCGCAAAACCTCCCTTTAATGGGTATAAGCGAACTATCCCGATCGCTTGGTGCACGGCATATTTCTTTTTTACCTGACAACGGCTTCTATTCAGTATCTATTGATTCTCGCAGTGTAAAAGAAGGCGCGCTTTTTTTTGCGCTTTCAGGCTCAAGAAATGACGGACATTGCTTTGTTGATGCTGCTTTCGGAGCCGGTGCTGCCGCTGCTGTTGTTGAATCATCCAAAATTGAAAGTTATAATCTTGTTTCTCTTGCCCAAAAAATGGAAAAAGATTTAATAATAGTGGAAAATACGCTGAAAAGTTTACAGGACAGCGCCAGAATTTATCTTGAAAAATTTCCAACTCTGTTAAAAATCGGGATCACAGGATCATCCGGGAAGACAACAACAAAAGAAATCGCCTCTGCTATTATATCGTGCGAAAAAAACGTTATTAAAAATGAGGGAAATCTTAATTCCGAGACAGGGCTTCCGCTTTCTGTTTTTCAGGTTCGCGCATGCCATGAGGTTGGCATTTTTGAGCTTGGAATGAACAGACAGGATGAGATACTTGAAATAGCAGAAGTGCTAAAACCAAACATTGCGCTTGTAACAAATATCGGTTCTGCCCACATCGAGTTTTTCGGCAGTAAAGAAAAAATAGTTAACGAGAAAAAATGCATATATAAATTTTTAAAAGGCGGTGATATTGCCCTGATACCGGCAAATGACGAATATGCAATGATGCTTGTGCAAGGTATCAGCGCAAATATAAAGTATTACAGCGTGAAAAATTTTAAGGAATTTGAAGGAGTACGCAATCTTGGTCTTGACGGAACCGAGATTATCTGGGCTGGTGATAATATACATTTTAACCTTCCTGGAAAACACAATCTTGATGACGCAATGGCTGCTATTGCAATAGCGAAAGAAATTCCTGTAAGCGGGAAGTCTATTAAAAAAGGGCTTGAATCTGTACAGCCGCTTTTCGGCAGGTTAGAGGTTCTTTCCGGGCGCACTACGGTTGTCCGTGATTGTTATAATGCCAGCCCTGAATCAACCGCCAAAAGCATTGAATTCTGCGATTCGCTTGAATGGCCGGGAAGAAAAGTATATGTTATTGCGGATATGTTGGAATTGGGTAAAAACTCAGTTTCAGAACATCAGAAACTGGCATTTCTTTTATCAGTATCACAGGCAAAAATGATATATCTGTTTGGAAAGGAAACAGAAGCAGCCGCTTCTTGTCTTGAGGAAAATAAAAGATCATTCTTTCATTCATGCGATATAGCAGAACTTTCCGCTGCCATTGATTGTTTTGTGAGACGGGGCGATCTCGTGCTTTTAAAAGGATCGCGCGGCTGCGCTCTGGAAAGACTTACCGAAATGCTTACCATGCAAAAAAACGAAGAAGGTTCTGCGGAGGTATACAATGTTTTATGAGTTGATCGAGTTTTTGTATGGTGTTTTTACGCCTTTCCGCGTATTCAATTATCTTACATTCAGAAGCGCTTTTGCGGCTCTTACTACACTGTTGATTTGTTTTTTCTTTGGCGGAAAAATAATAGAAATTCTTCAAAGGCTGAAGGTCGGACAATCTGTGCGGGAAGACGGTCCTTCGACTCATTTAGCAAAATCCGGTACTCCGACAATGGGCGGAATATTTATTATTCTGTCTGTTTTAACTGCTATTGGCTTATGGGGTAATTGGCAAAACACTGCTGTCCTTATAACGGTAGGTGCGTTTATCGCATTCGGAGCAATAGGCTTCGTTGATGACTATCTGAAAGTTACACGCCATAATTCGGACGGGCTTCCTTCATGGGTAAAACTTGTCTGTCAGTTTGCAATTGCAATTTCAATTGTATTAATAATGTATTTTACAGGCGGAGAGAATACAACAGCTCTTTATATTCCATTTTTTAAGGATCCTGTTTTGGATATGGGCTGGCTGTGGATACCATTCGCTGTGCTGCTTATTGTAGGTGAATCAAATGCTGTCAACTTTTCCGACGGTCTTGACGGTCTTTTGGCAGGATTGTTAATAATTGTTTTTCTTACGCTTGCTGTTTTAACATACATTACAGGACGTGTTGATTTTTCGGAATATCTCGGTATACCGTATATTCCCGAAGCAGGAGAGCTTACAGTATTTTGTCTTGCGGCAACAGGAGCCTGTGTAGGGTTTCTTTGGTTTAACGCCCATCCTGCTGAAGTATTTATGGGCGATGTAGGCAGTCTGTCGCTTGGCGGAGTTATAGCGGTGGTTTCGCTTATAACAAAGAAAGAGATATTAATTCTTGTTATGGGAGGAGTTTTTGTACTGGAAATTGCGTCTGTAATCATTCAGGTAGTTTCTTTTAAACTGCGAAAAAAACGTGTGTTTAAAATGGCACCGCTTCATCATCACTACGAACTTATGGGCTGGTCGGAAAATAAAACCGTTATCAGATTCTGGATATTGGGCGGATTGTTTGCGATCATCGCACTTTCAACATTAAAGATTCAATAGGAATTTGTATGTATCAATTTGAAATTGAAAAGACGCAAAACCGCAAAACTCAAATACATCTTTTTTATTTTTGCGTAATTCTGTTATTGGGAACAGGGCTTGTAACGCTATATTCAGCATCTTATTCATTTGCTGCACGCTTTTTCAATAACGGTAATTATTTTATTTTAAGGCAGGCAGCTTTTGGTGCAGCAGGGCTTGCAGCCTTTTTTATATTTTCGCGAATTAACCTTGATACAGTTAGAAAATTCATAATGCCTTTCGTTATGTTTGCTGTATTTCTCTGCATCTTAACGATGGTTCCTGGCATTGGGATAGAACGTTACGGAGCTTCCCGCTGGATTGAAGTAGGTTCCATGTCTTATCAGCCGTCAGAAATGGTGAAGTTTGTACTTCCAATATATCTAGCCCACATTATTGATAAAAAATCTGATAACCTTTCGGATTTTTATTCAGGAATACTTCCTCCTGTATTGGTTACAGGGTGTTTCTTCGGCCTTATATATATACAAAATAATTTTTCTACAGCTGTTTTTATAGTCTTTAATGCAATGATAATCTTCTTTATTGCAGGAATGCGTTATCGTTATTTTCTGGCAGCTGTTGTAATGATTATACCGATCTCTGCGCTTTTGGTATTTACGAAAGAGCACAGGGTGCGGCGCCTTGTTAGTTTTATTAAGCCTGAGTGGGATCCGCTTGGTGCAGGCTTTCAGGTTAATGCAAGCAGGGATGCGATTATTTCAGGCGGTTTTTGGGGAAAAGGACTTGGAGAAGGAACTCGCAAGATAGCGAGTGTTCCGGAGATACAATCAGACTTTATATTCAGCGCTTATGTTGAAGAGGCTGGGTTTGCCGGAATATTGCTTTTCTTTGCGTTGTTTTCGCTTTTTGCTGTTCTTGGATACAGAGCTGCTTTAAGAAGTGAAACTGTTTTTGGCTGTCTTTTAGCTGCAGGATTAACAACCATGATTGTATCCCAGGCATTGTTAAATACAGCAGTCGTTTCAGGCGCTCTTCCCGTAACTGGAATTCCGCTTCCGTTCTTTTCAGCCGGAGGCTCATCGCTTTTAACAACTCTTATCTGTGCTGGTTTGATTGCCAATGTTGCAAGAAATGGCGGAAACAGCAGTATTGCAGCAAGAAATACGGAGGACGAAAATGAGTACTAATTATTATTATAATACCTCTGAGGAAATAAATATTAGAAAAAGGACTGCTGGTAAAATTGAAAAAGGCGTTAAAAGGCTTTTGATAATTGCTGCTGTAATTCTTGCAGCACAGTTAATCTGGCTATTTGGAATCAGTCCTTTCATTCCTTTTTCAACAGTTGAGGTTCATGGATTTTCTCCTCTCAGCCGCACAGAGATACTCTCTCTTGCAGGTATTGATGAAAATGCGTCATTCTTTTCAACTAACGTCAGGAAAATTCAAAATGTGCTTTCTTCGCATATACTTGTTGAATCGGCGCTGGTAATGAAACGTTTCCCCGACAGATTATTAATATTTCTTAATCCGCGCACAGCATCAGCGCTTGTTCTGGCAAATGATAATTTTAAACAGTCGCCGCTTTATGTTGACAGACACGGAGTTTTTTATAAAATCGGAGATCCGTCTTCTGCTGAAACATTAAACCTTCCGGTTCTTTCAGGAATTGAAAATCCTCAGCTTGGTATGCGTTTCCCTTCGGCTTTAGTGCCGCTTGTTGAAAGCTTAAGCCAGATTGCAATAACCTCGCCGGAATTGTTATCTGCCATTTCTGAAATTCATATAGAGCCTAAAACATGGGACGGGTATGAGCTTTTACTTTATCCGGTTCACAGTTCAATCAGGGTAAGAATGGAGAATAATTTAACTGAAGATACACTTCGGTATATGTTGCTTATGCTGAATGTTTTTGAAAATGATATTCAAAAGCCGCAGGAGATCGATTTCAGATCCGGTATGGGTACATATAGGATAAAGGAGCAGTCCTGATATGAGTAATGATATAATTGCCTCATTGGATATCGGCTCAACGTGCGTACGCGCTGTTATCTGCGAACATGATACAGACGGAAGTCTTAAAATTATCGGTGTGGGTGTACGTCCGTCCACAGGTTTAAGAAAAGGGGTTGTTGTAAATATTGAAGCTACTCTTCGTGCCGTAGCTTCTGCAATTGAAGACGCAGAGATGATGAGCGGCCTTGAAGTTACAGACTGCTGGACAGGAATAGGCGGAAATCACATAAACGGGATAAACTCTCGCGGAGTTGTCGGAGTTTCCGGTAAAAAGCGAAATACAAAAGAAAGGGAAATAGGGCAGGAAGATATTGATCGTGTTTTGGAAGCTGCCAAAGCGGTTGTGATTCCAACCGACAGACAAATTCTTGAAGTAATACCGCAGAATTATAAGGTAGATGATCAAAAAGGCATTCGAAATCCTATAGATATGATCGGTGTGCGTCTTGAATCTGAAGTTCATATAATTACCTGTTCTGTAACAGGCGCGCAGAATTTAATTAAATGCGTTAACCGCGCGGGCTTTAGGGTGAATGAGCTTGTCCTTCAAACACTTGCAGCCGCTAAGGCTGCGCTTACCCAGGAGGAAATGGAACTTGGCGTTGTGCTGCTTGATCTTGGAGGAGGAACTACCGATACACTTGTTTTTGTTGACGGAACTCCATACTCAACGCATACAATTCCGGCCGGCGGCACACAGGTTACAAGCGATATTTCAATAATAAAAAATATCTCTGTTGAGAATGCGGAGAAGATAAAAATTGATGCCGGCTGCTGCTGGGACGCGGCGTTGGACGACGATGATACTGTAATAGTGCCGGGTGTCGGAGGAAGGCCGCCAATGACAATTCCGCGTTCGCAGTTACTCGCAATTATTAAACCAAGAATGGAAGAGATTTTTAAACTGGCTAAACAGCATCTTGATACATTGAATCTTACGCGCCCGCTGGGAGGCGGCGTTGTTCTTACAGGAGGAACTGCGCAGTTGGCCGGAGTGACAGAACTTGCAAATAATATTTTAAAATTACCGGCAAGGCTTGGAAATCCATTGCCTGTGCAAAATTTGGGAGGACTTGTAGAAGAATACCGAAATCCTTCATTTGCTACAGTAATCGGGCTTGCTCTTGAAGGAAAACGAAGACTGGGTCTTGATTCAGAAGATAAAAGTTTTGAATTACGACAGGGCGATAAAAGAAGTACTGCGCTTATAGAAAAATTGAAATACTGGTTAAAAGAGGAATTTTTTTAATTCATTTCTGCGAAAGCAATTATACATGCAGAAGGATTAATTAAATATATAAAGTGGAGGGGATAGAATGAATGTATTAACGGTATGTGAACTCTCAGCGAGCCCGCAGATTAGAGCAGAAAACTCTGATGTTTCCGGAGTAAAATCGAAGATTTTGGATATGGGAATACCTCCGGTAATCCCATTCAAACTGCAGGAAACGAAAGCGACTAACAAAATGTTTCCGGCAGAAGTAAAAGAAAGCCGTATTCCGAAGTACGATATACCTGCTGTTATTAAGGTAATTTCCGCAGGCGGCGGAGGCGGAAATGCGTTAAACAGGATGATTGACGCAAATATGACAGGAGTTGATTTTATTGCAGCTAACACTGATCTTCAGGATTTGTATCATAAAAGCAAGTCGGACATAAAACTGCAGATCGGCGCAGAAGTTACAGGCGGCAGGGGAGCTGGAGGTGTTCCTGATAAGGGAGAGAAAGCCGCTCTTGAGGATCAAGCCGCAATTGCGGAAGTACTTAAAGGCGCAGATATGGTTTTTATTACGGCGGGTATGGGGGGCGGAACAGGAACAGGCTCAGCACCGATTATCGCGCGTATCGCAAGACAGCTTGGCGCTCTTACAGTTGCAGTCGTTACGACTCCGTTTGAATTTGAAGGCCGCTACAAAATGAGGCTTGCAGAAGAAGGAATTGCAAAATTACGGCAGGAAGTTGATACATTAATTGTTATTCCAAATCAATATTTATTCAAAATTATTGATAATAAAACATCTTATAATGAGGCGTACCTGATGGCTGATGAGGTTTTATGTCAGGGAGTTCAGGGTATCTCAGAGCTTATAACAAAAACCGGATTCCAAAATACTGATTTTGCAGATGTTGAAACAGTAATGAAAAGCAAGGGCGATGCCCTTATGGGTATCGGTTCAGGTTCAGGCGAAAATCGCGCTCTTGATGCTGTTAAGAACGCGATTGACAATCCGCTTCTTGAAGATACAAGCATTGAAGGAGCTACGGGAGTTTTGATAAATATTGCAGGACCTGATGATATAACACTTGTTGAAATTCAAAATATTATTAAGACAGTAAAAGAGAAATGTGATCCGGAAGTTCATCTTATTCACGGTCTTCGAATCGATCCTGAATTTGATAACTGTATTCAGGTTACAGTTATCGCAACAGGTTTTCTGGGTGCTCAGTATGCGCCTGTAAAGCCGCCGGTACAGGAAAAATCTGTGGATTCTGATTTTATTGATTACAATGAGTATGTAAGGATGGTAGAAAGAACTAAACGCCCTGATTATCTTTCTTCCTATCTGCCGCAGAGAGAATATCAGGATGATTTGGATGTGCCTTCCGTGATTAGAAAACATAATTTTCAGACAGAAGAAAAAACATGCACGAATATGATGGGGAAAATATAATTTGGATAATTCTGTTATTCTAAAAAGATTTTGCTCCCGGCTTGTTGCGATAGAGCGTCACGCTTTCCTGACAAAAGAGTGTTATCGTATCGAAATAAAACGTTTTCTTGCTTTTCTTGAGACGGAAGGGAAACAGCTCTGCGATGCAGATACTGATTTTCTTACCGCATATCTTGTTCTGCGCCAAAATACGGATAAAATTGATTCTCGTTCTGTGTCAAAAGCAATCTCGGCGTTAAGATCCTTTTTCCGGTTCGCAGTGGATGAAAGGCTCATAAATGAAAACCCCGCAAGCCTTCTTGATAACCCAAAGCGTAAAAGAGTTCTTCCTGAAGTGATGGAAAAGGAAATTTTTGAAAATCTTTTGGATGTAATAGATGTGTCGAAACCGCAGGGTGTAAGAGACAGATGTCTTTTTGAGCTTATTTATTCCGCAGGTCTTCGCGTAATGGAAGCGGCAGGATTAAATCTCAGAGATATTGATATCTCAGGCGGTACCGCCAGAGTGAAAGGGAAAGGCAATAAGGAGCGTCTTGTGTTCTTTGGCAGTGAGGCAGCAGGGCAGATAAATCAGTACCTGAGCTTTGCGCGGCCCAAACTTGCAGGAAAAGTGAATAAAAGCCAGGCTCTGTTTATCTCAAAAACAGGAAAACGTCTATCCAGAAAAGGTATCTGGAAAAATTACGCGAAATGGGCATCACTTGCAGGAACTTCCTCGCGTGTTCACACATTACGGCACAGTTTCGCTACTTCCCTTCTGGAAGGAGGAGCGGATCTCAGGACAGTTCAGGAACTTTTGGGACATGCTGACCTTTCTACGACACAGATTTATACTCACGTTCAAAGATCGGTACTCAAAGAAAATCACCGGCGTTTCCTGCCAAACCTGAAACAGGCACGGGGTTGTTATGAAGAAATTTAAAGAATTTTTAACAGCAATCCTTATTATTGCCGCAGTCGGAGCTCTGCTTTATTTTATGTACCAAAGAGGAAGTGTAAAAACAAACAGGGAACTGGCAGGCCGTATTGCGGAGTTAAGTCCGAGAGGAGGCCCGCCTGAAACAATTGACGGTTTAAGACATGCGATTGCGTTATACGAAGATCAGATTGAACGTAATGTAAGGGAAGGAGCGCAAACAGGAGTTTACTGGAAGATTCTTGCGACAAGGCTTGCGGACAGGAATATGCACAATGACGCTCTTTCTGCTCTTGAAAAGGCAATTTACTATAACACGGAGGACGCGCTTCTTTATTATTTAACCGGGGTTTCGGCTTCTTTTGTCGCAAAATCAATTATTGGATTTTCAGTAAATGATATCAATGAGAGAGAGCGTTATTTTAACCTTGCGGAAAAAGGTTATTTGCGAGCTTTGGAAATTGATATTACCTACACAAGGCCGATGTATGGTCTTGGTGTATTGTATGTTTTTGAGCTTGATAAGCCGCAGGAGGCGGTTACCTGCCTTGATCGTTATCTTTCAATTAATACATCAGATATATCGGCGATGTTTATTCTTGCAAGGGCGCATTTTATGTTGCAAAACTATTCACGAGCAGTTGAAATATATGACAGAATTATTGATCGTACAAGAAATCAGAGTGAAAAGAATGAAGCATTGAATAACAGAGATTATATTCAGGGGATAATTTATGGATAGGGAAAAACGCGGTCTTTTGGATTTAATTATTTCCATTTTACCTGGAATAAAAATTACAGAAAAAATAATATTAATGAAAACTTTTGAATGTGAAGATGATTTGTTTGTACAGACAAGAAAAGATATTGAGAAAATTTTAAAAAGGGAAATTAAAACATTTTGGGATATAAGCGAAATGGCCGAAAAGGCAGGACATATTGATACAACCTGCAGAATACGATCGATTAAACTGGTATCGTGGTCTTCATTTGAATATCCTCCCCTGTTAAGAGAGATATATGATCCTCCTGCGCTAATTTACTACAGAGGATGCCTTCCAAATCCTGAGAAACCGCTTTTGGGAATGGTTGGGACAAGAAAGCCCAGCCGGGAATCGGCGGAACAGGCTTATAAGATTGCGGGCAACATAGGGCGTTCAGGAATATCTGTTGTTTCCGGCCTTGCCTATGGAATTGACGCAATGTCTCACAGAGGAAATCTTATTTCAGGTGTGCCAGGATATGCGGTGCTCGGTTCAGGTATCGACGGGATTTATCCGTCCGCAAACAAACCCCTTGCAAACAAGATATTGAATTCAGGAGGAGCGATAATTTCTGAATATCCTCCTGGTATGCCTGCAAGTAAATGGACTTTTCCGGCAAGAAACAGAATAATTGCCGCTCTTTCGCGCAGTGTGCTTGTTGTTGAAGCGCCTTTTAAATCGGGAGCGTTAATTACCGCGACTTTTGCGCTTGAGCAGGGAAAGGATCTTTGGGTAGCATCTTGCGGTACGCGGGAGAGAGAGGGACTTGACAGGAGGGGTACAATTAAGTTGGCTTATGACGGTGCTGAAATAGTCTTCTGCGCATCTGATATTTTGAATAAGTGGAATTTAAAAGAATCATTCTCAAACGCGGCGGATATCTATTCATCCAGGCCTTCTTGCAAGGAAGAGTTAATTTCCTCAATAGCGGATTTTCTTGATATTGATATTTAAAGGGAAAGGTATGGTTACAGAAAAAACTGCAAAAAACAGAACAGCGAAGAAAAAATCATCCAAACAGGATAAACAAATCCTTATTATTGTTGAGTCTCCGGGAAAGGTAAAAACTATCGAAAAATATCTCGGTCCCAGTTACAATGTTAAAGCGTCTATGGGGCATCTTATTGATCTTCCAAAATCAAGAACGGCAATTGATGTTGATCACAATTTTGAACCGGAATATATAACAGTACGCGGCAGAGCAAAAATACTTAAGGAACTGCAAACAGACGCTAAAAAATCCGGAAAAGTATTACTTGCCTGTGATAATGATCGGGAAGGCGAAGCGATCGCATGGCACCTGAGAAACGCGATTACTGCAAGGACAGACCTTGTTCCGATCGAGAGAATCAGTTTTAACGAAATAACTCCTCAGGCTGTAAATGACGCAGTCCTTAATCCGCGCGGTATTGACGAAGCGAAAGTTTCCGCGCAAAAAGCGCGCCGTGTACTCGACAGGCTGGTAGGTTATAATCTTTCTCCATTGTTGTGGAAGAAAGTAAAGAACGGTCTTTCCGCAGGGCGCGTTCAGTCTGTCGCGCTTCGTCTTATCTGCGAAAGGGAAAAAGAAGTAGAGAGTTTTATTCCCGAAGAATACTGGACCCTTGAAGCTGATTTTAAATCAGGTAAAACAATTTATACAGCGCAGCTTGTACTGTGGAATAACAGCAAACCTGAATTAAAAAACGAAACCGAAGTAAACTCAATAATAGATAAAATTAAAAATAGAGAGTGTTTTGTTTCTGATGTCCGCGAAACAGATAAAACCATCCGCCCCAAAGCACCCTTTACTACTTCGCAATTACAGCAGACTGCGGCGAACAGACTGGGTTTCACCTCGCGCAAAACGATGCAGGTTGCCCAGCAGCTTTATGAAGGTGTTAATATAGGTTCGTCAAGAGTTGGGTTAATTACCTATATGCGTACGGACTCAGTCCGTATAGCTGCTTCGGCACTTGAAGATACGCGTAACTGGCTTTCCAAGAATTATCCCAAAGAACTGCCTGAAAAAGCTGTTGAATATACAGTCGGAAAAAAAGCGCAAGACGCTCATGAAGCAATAAGGCCGACATATACCGATTATACGCCTGATTCGGTAAAAGAATATCTATCAAAAGATCAACTTCGTCTTTATACAATTATTTGGGAACGTTTTGTATCCAGTCAGATGAATAATGCCAAAAGCAGAACTGTCAGCGTTGATATAAAGGTAACTACGGATACAGAGGAAGGAACCTTCAGAATCAGCGGAAGCAAGCTTGTTGAAAAAGGTTTTTATAAAGCGATAAAACTTCTTTCTTCCAAAGAAGAAAACGGAAGCGCATACCCTTCATTAAAAACGGGTGATAAAGTAAAGGTAGAAAAATTCAGGAGCGAACAACATTTCACGCAGGGGCCTGCGCGTTTCTCGGATGCGTCCATTGTCCGTACCCTTGAAGAAAAGGGAATAGGACGCCCATCAACATACGCTTCAATTATTTCCGTTCTTCTTGATCGCTATTATGTTACACGGTCTAACAAGCAGCTTGTGCCTACTGTTTTGGGTAAACTGATAAATGATGTGTTAGTGGAACATTTTCCGCTGTATGTTGACGCTGATTTTACAGCGACAATGGAAACAAAGCTTGATGAAGTTGAAGAGAACAGAATCAGCTGGCCTGAAATGATAAGGGAGTTCTGGGATCCGTTTAAAACAACAGTGGACGAAGTCAGCAAGTCGGTAGAGTCTTATAAGGGAACACTGGATGAAGTGACTGAGTTTCTGTGTGAAAAGTGCGGGAAGCCGCTCCATAAGAAACTGGGGCGCTTCGGGTTCTTTCTAGCGTGCTCAGGATTCCCTGAATGCCGCAATACAAAATCAATACCTCTGGCGAAGTGTCCGAAATGCCAGGGCGATATAGTCGCGCGCAAGACAAAGGGAAGAGGCAAAGAGTTTTACGGGTGTACCAATTATCCTGACTGTGATTTTATCAGTCATTTTAAACCAATCAACCAGGATTGCCCAAAATGCGGATTCTTCATGGTGGAAAAATACGACAAGAAAAACGGCACGCATAAAGTTTGCATAAACCCAGAATGCGATTATCTGCACAGCGCGGAGGACAGTGAGGAATGATAAAAGAATATTTGGATTATCTTAAAGCAGTGAAGGGATGTTCGCGTCTGACGCTTGACGCTTACGGCAATGATCTGTCCCGTTATTCAAATTACTGTGAAAATCTGGGTATTAAAAGCGAAGAGGCGTCCTCATATGAAGTACAGAGTTTTATCGCAGATTTGTCCGCTGAGAGGATGGCTGCATCAAGTGTAAACAGGAGCCTGTCTTCAATCAGGGGATTTTACCGCTGGATGATCCGTTTAAACAAACGCAAAGATAATCCATGCGAGTCTTTAAAAAACATTAAAACACCTGTCAGCCTTCCAAATGTATTATGGGAAAGCGAAATGGCGGACTTTGCCTCTCTTCCTGAGACAACAGGCATTCTATGGCCTGAAAGAGACAAAGCGCTGATTATGACAATGTATTCTGCAGGACTCAGAATAGGAGAGGTAGTAACGCTTTCAATGTCTAATATTTCTGCTTCCTTTGATGAAGCGAAAATTACAGGAAAAGGAGGCAAACAAAGGTATGTGTTTTTTTCGCAGGAAGCTAAAGAGGCTATCGCAGAATATCTTCCGCACAGACAAGCGCGTTTGAGTATCACAGAAAAAAACGGAGAGACAGACGCTCTTTTTATCAACAGGAAGGGGCAGCCTATTTCCATTCCAGGCGTACGATGGATTATTTCCCGCTATTCGCAGTATTCCGGATTGGGAAAAAATATTAATCCGCACGCTCTGCGCCACAGTTTCGCAACTCATCTTGTTAACTCAGGCTGTGATGTACGCATTGTTCAGGAGATGCTAGGGCATTCAAGCATATCAACAACGCAGCGCTATACGCATGTAAATATTGAAAAGATGAAAAAAGTTTACGCGGCTTCTCATCCGCATTCTTAATAATTAAAGGAGAGACTATGAGTAATAGAGAGGAGATACATTCAACTACCGTAATTGCTGTCCGCAAGGACGGTAAGGTGGCGATGGCAGGTGACGGCCAGGTAACAATGGGAAATACCGTTATGAAAAATAACGCGCGAAAAGTGCGCCGCCTTATGGACGGTAAAGTTCTTTGCGGTTTCGCTGGCGCAACAGCGGATGCGTTTACTCTCTTTGACCGCTTTGAACAAAAGTTGAAAGAATACTCGGGGGATTTGGCAAGAGCCGCGGTGGAACTTGCTAAAGACTGGAGAATGGATCGCACTTTAAGGCGGCTTGAAGCGCTTTTGCTTGTGGCCGATATTACAAAGACTCTCTTAATTTCAGGCACTGGGGATGTGATTGAACCTGCCGAAAACGCGCTCGCGATTGGATCGGGAGGCAACTACGCCTATGCCGCGGCCCTCGCGTTTCTGGAAGGCAGCGGTTTTACCGCGGCGCAGATTGCGGAAAAGAGCCTTAAGATTGCAGGTAACATCTGCATATATACAAATATGCAGATAACATTAGAGGAATTGGTGCCATGAGCGAAAAAAAAATGATAAACGAAAAAAGAAATGATTATACTCCCAGGGAAATTGTAGCGGAGCTTGATAAATACATTGTCGGGCAGAAAAAAGCTAAAAGAGCGGTAGCTGTAGCTTTAAGAAACCGTATAAGAAGACTCAAGCTTGATCCTGAGCTTCGCGAAGATATAGCGCCTAAAAATATTCTGATGATAGGTCCTACAGGAGTAGGCAAAACAGAAATTGCGCGACGCCTTGCCAAACTTGCGGGTTCTCCCTTTATTAAAGTGGAAGCCACAAAATATACTGAGGTAGGTTATGTCGGGCGTGATGTGGAATCAATGATACGCGATTTAATGGCAGCGGGCTTTCAGATGGTTAAACAGGAAATGCAGGAAGCAGTCACGGTTGAAGCGGAAAAACGCGCGGAGGAAGCTCTTCTTGATTTACTGCTTCCGAACAATGCGAAAAAGCAAAAAGAAAAAACTGTGAAACCCGGTCCTGTTATGCGTCCAATGGGTACTTTCTCAATTAATCCCGAGAATTCAAACTCAAGTATTATCGCGACAACATTGCAGCTTGGGATTCCTGTTTATAACAACAAGTCAAATGGCGAAGCGCAGGATGACGGAAATAATACAAAGACAGCAGAACCTGCGGGTGAGGAATCTTTACAGGATACAAAAGAAGGGGATGACAAGTTCAGAGCTACAAGAGAGAAATTACGCGCGATGCTTCACGAAGGGAAACTTGAAGACAGAACTGTGGAGCTTATGATGAATCAGAATCCGCAGTTTCCGGCAATCGAAATGATGGGCGGAAATATGGAAGACCTTGAATCTACTCTTTCCGGATTTGCCGGTTTCTTCGGTGGCGGAAAAAAGAAAAAAGTTGTAACTGTCGCGCGCGCAAGGGAAATATTAAAAGCTGAAGAAGCTGAAAAACTTGTTGACCGCGACAAGGTAAGTGATGAAGCAAGAGCTAGAGTTGAAGAAACAGGTATAATCTTTATAGATGAAATTGACAAGATCGCGGTAAAAGGCGATCGCGGAGGAGGCCCTGATGTAAGCCGCGAAGGTGTTCAGCGCGACATTCTTCCCATTGTCGAAGGCGCGACGGTTAATACAAAGTGGGGGCCTGTAAATACAGATCATATCCTGTTTATCGCAGCAGGCGCGTTCAATGTAAGCAAGCCTTCGGATCTTATCCCGGAACTGCAGGGACGCTTTCCGCTGCGTGTTGAGCTTGATTCTCTGGGTAAGGATGATTTCCTCCGTATCCTTACTGAACCGAAAAACGCGCTTATAAAACAATACGCCGAATTGCTTGGCACAGAGGATATAAAAATTACTTTCACTCCCGAAGCAATTGATCATCTTGCGGTTCTCGCGGCGGAAGTAAACTCAAAGCTTGAAAATATCGGAGCCCGCCGTCTTCATACAATAATGGAGGCTCTCCTTGAGGAACTGTCTTTTGAAGCGTCCGATATTTCACCCGCGAATATCGATATAACCGTGGATTATGTCAATGAAAAGCTGGCTGAGATAGTCAAGGATCAGGATCTGGGACGCTATATTTTATAAATGAGGAGTAAGGAATGAAGATATGCGGCTACAGTTTAATTAAAAATTGACCGAATTTAGAGTATAGAGGAAGGTTTTTATGAATACTTTTGCAAGGACAATAGATTTGCTTCACCGCGCGATGGATGTCAGCACTGTACGCAGGCAGGTAAT
>WQSQ01000024.1 GCA_009787775.1 Treponema sp. | reverse complement strand
AGATTAAGGCGAACGCCGTGTACAAGAACAGAAAGGGCTGTTAACACAAGGTTAAGGCCATGACCTATCGCCAGAATTATTATTGTTGTAAAAATCTTTAAGATAAACATAATACCAAAGTTTCCGAATCCGCTGCCGATAGCCAACTCGTTGAATATCTGCGCAATCGTAGCTCCCGCGAGACCCACCGCAAAAAGACGGATATAACTGATTATATCGGCAAAACAGCCTACCGCTTTTAAAAACAACTGGAAGAAACCGCCAAAACCTTTTAATATGTTAACAAAGAAATTACCACCGTTTTGCTCAGCAAAAATTAAATTAAGCGCAATTCCTGTAATAATTAAAGGAAGCGCAAACGCGGGAAATTCAACCCCAAGCAGCATATTTAATACCAGAAAATAAAGCCCAACCAGCATTACCATTGTTCCAAGTTGTGCAAAGGCGGAAAGTTTTGGAAGCAAATGGATTATACGCTTGCCTCTTGCCCAAACCAACTGAACTAAAGCAAGAAAAAAACAGAGGAATTGTATATTCCAGATTGTTTTATCCATCGTAATTATTTCAGGCAGTCTGTAAATATTCTGAAGAAGCGGCGGAATATAAACGATTGGATCCGAAATGTTAAACTGCGGAAGTATTAAAGCAGTTAAGAAAAACGGAAGATTCTCATATGGTATCTGGAACCATGAGCCATTAATAGTTCCCCATATGATGGTACAAAAAGTAAGAAGCATCATTAATTTAATAATATCGGGTACTGTTCCGTTTTTCATTTTCATACTGAATCCGATAAAAACAGCAACTGCGAATAATAACAAACCGTATCCGGCGTCTCCCAGTATCATTGCAAAGTAAATAGTGAAGAAGAACAAATATGAAGGGCTTATATCAAACTCCCGGTATCCGGGAATGGTGCCAAGGAATGAAAGCAGAGGATTGATAGTTCTTACAAGAGCGTTATTTTCTATTTTCGTAGGAGGAGAATCTTCAGGAGCCGGATCTATTACAGATAACGCCCATTTGTTTTCTTTCGCCGCCTTTTTTACATTTTCAAGATCATTTAAAGGAACATAACCGGTCAGCCAGCAAAGCTCATGTTCACCGACATCATCCGTAACTTTATTCATTCCAGCAAATGCAGTTTCAAATTCAAGGTCCTGTTGAATCTTTGCCATGTCCTTATCAAGAGCAGGACGGCGATTGGCGAAACTTTTTAATTTAGCCTCCTTCGCATCCAATGCAATTTTATTTTCTTTCATCTCCATCATTAATAAACCAAGCGATTTCTCAGGTAATTGAAATGGAATCATATTCGGTAATTCATCATAGAAGACAATTATACGCACACCCGTTTTATCGCTGTTTACTTTTATATATTTAATGTTCTGATCCAGTTTTTCAAAAGCTTCATTTGACATCTCGTAAAAATAAACCGGTGTTCCGCATGAGATTATATCGTTAATAACCGACGGCTCAAAATCACCCCAGCCTTCTATTCTGGAAATTTCCCTGTTTAAAATTAAATCTTTCTCAAGGAACGCCTTACGCTCTTCAGAAAAGCCAATTAATAAATCCGCCAAAAAAGGTCTTTCAACAGCTATAACCGCGTCTAATGAATAAGGCGCTTCATCATCTGTACCGAAGACATCTGAAGCTCTGCGTCCTCTTCGTAAACCAACAGGTTTCTGGCGGCGGTCCGGACCGTCATAATCTTCAGATACAGGTTTCTTTTTCACTTTAGGTACTTTATAACCGCCTATAATACCTATCGCGTCTTCTACTTTTATTTTTAGTTTCTGTGCGTTTGAATTCGCATCAATTGGCACGTCTCTTTTTTCTATATGAACAACACCGACATCGCGTAATTTTTTTAAAGCTTCATCACGGGATTTATTTTGAACCATGAGGCATAATTTCTTCATAGGTATAATCATTAAAAGTATCCCCTTTCATCTGACATAATATGGGTAATGATCATCATTTATTTCGCCGCCTTTTCAAAAGCGCTTTTTGCTATCTTGCCCCGCACAACAGAAGCTGTCTGCTGATCTCCAAGATAAACTTGAATTTTTTTTATTACATTTCTGGTTTCGGGGATTTTAATTTTTTCAAAAAGGTTTACTCGCTGAGTTGTAGTGCGTAATTCCTTATCCAGTCTTTTTTTCTGTTCTTCGACAATTTTTACTTCAAGTTCCAGAAGCAACGCTTTTTTCATACACTCTACAGCGATATCAAGCCACAACGGGGTTTTTATTAAATCATATTTGGCAATTTCAAAATTCGCGCCTTCAAAAACCGGAATCGGAACGCCGGCGATATTCCCGCTGCCGGTTTTTATATTTATAACCTTTAGAATATTTTTTGTAAAAACTCCCGTCTCTCCGAAAACCGCGATCCATTTTTTAAACGTTTCATCCAGTTTTTTAATAGCGATCTGCAGTTCACTAAGCCGCGTATCTGTTATTCTGATTTCTCCCTGCAGCTGCTGCTTTTTCAACATTAGTGTAGGTAAATAACGCTTATACATTTTAAGCGAGTCTTTTTGTTTTTTTAGCTCATTCTTTGTGAGCCTGATTTTTGCCATTTTTAACCTATTCGCTCTTTCGGCCAGAATTTATTTATAAGCTCTGTGCGCAGCCCTGTCTCTTCAGGGTTAAAACAATCTGAAAGAATTACCCAACCTAAATCCAGCGCTTTTTCAAGCGGAATATTAACTGAAAGATCCATCATTCTTTTCTCAAATTGTTCTCCGTATTTTAAAAGTTTTTCATCCCACGGAGTCATAATAAAACCCATAGCTTTTTTTTCTAAAGTATCACGGAAAGCCGAATAAAGCTTGATCATCCCATCCATAAGCGCGCGGTGATCTTCGCGAGTCTTTCCGTTAACCTGTTGTTTAAGACGGGATAACGAACCGAACGGCTCAATACGTCCATTCTTTAAATAGTACTGGCCTTCTGTAATATATCCGGTATTATCTGGTACAGGGTGAGTTACATCGTCACCGGGCATTGTAGTAACGCCAAGGACTGTAATTGATCCTGCGGTTTCAAAGTCAACCGCTTTTTCATAGCGGCTGGCGAGCTGACTGTAAAGATCTCCAGGATAACCTCTGTTTGAAGGAACTTGTTCCTGTATGATCGAAATTTCCTTCATAGCATCGGCAAAGTTGGTCATGTCGGTCAGAAGAACGAGAACGTCTTTTCCCTGCAGAGCGAATTGCTCAGCTACAGCAAGCGACATATCAGGTATCATGAGACATTCAACTGTAGGATCGCTTGCAGTGTGGATAAACATAACAGTACGAGACAGCGCACCGCCTGATTCAAGAGTGTCCTTAAAATTCAGATAATCGTCATATTTAAGGCCCATACCGCCAAGGATGATTACATCAACTTCCGCCTGCATAGCAATACGGGCAAGAAGCTCATTGTAAGGTTCTCCTGAAACTGAAAAGATTGGTAACTTCTGCGAGACAACCAATGTATTAAAAAGGTCGATCATCGGAATACCGGTGCGAATCATTTTGCGCGGAATAATACGCTGGGAAGGATTTACAGAGGGTCCTCCAATCGGAATTTTATTTTCCTGCAGCACAGGTCCGTTATCACGCGGCTTTCCGGAACCGGAAAAAACACGGCCCATTAAATCTCCGGAGAAAGGAACCTGCATGGGACGACCTAAAAAGCGAACTGTATCCCCTGTTGAAATACCGCGGCCCCCGGCGAAAACCTGTAAAGAGACAATATCGCCTTGCAGACGGTTAACCTCCGCAAGCGATGTACCAAACACCGTATCAACTTCTGCAAGGTCTCCGTAGCGGATTCCATCCGCTTTTACGGTGATAACGCTTCCGGTTATTGATTCAATTCTGCTATATACCTTATTCATGTTAACCTCTATTCCGCGCATCAAAATGACGCACATTAAAATCGAATATGAAACGAAGTTTCATAACACATCCTAAACAATTATTTTCTCAGCCAGTTTATCAAGACCTTGTGATTTACTCTTCACTGAATTTTCTATTTCAACTTCAAGGCTGTCAAACTTTTCGCTCTTCCACTGAGAACCGTTATAGTCAATAAATTTCTGCCTGAGTTTATTAAACCAATTACGGGCTTCGTTTTTATTTTGAAACGTAAACTGAGACGCCAGAATTATCAGTAATTTTGTAAAAACATATTTCTGTCTTTCAGGTTTTACAGCTGCGTCAACTGCGTCAAATGAATTTTGCTGAAAATATACAGAGTCGATCAGATCACCTTTAAGGTAAATAATATAGTCTTCGTTACTTGTTCCCTCTTCGCCGACAACCTTCATCATCTGTTCAACTTCTGCGCTGCGGCGCAAAAAACCATGTGCGTACGCTACCTTTTCACCTTCGATAATTCCCTTGTACTTTGACCACGAATCAAGCGGATGAATCGCCGGGAATTTACGCGCGTCCGACCTTTCACGTGAAAGACCGTGAAACGCGCCAACTACTTTTAATGTAGCTTGTGTAACCGGTTCTTCAAAGTTACCGCCTGCGGGACTTACAGTTCCTCCGATTGTAACAGAACCAAGCGTGCCGTCTCTAAGGCGTACAATACCCGCTCTTTCATAAAAGCTGGCAATTGTCGACTCCATGTACGCAGGGAAAGCTTCCTCGCCTGGGATTTCTTCCAAGCGGCCGGACATTTCGCGCATAGCCTGCGCCCAGCGGCTTGTTGAATCGGCGAGCAGCAGGACATGCAATCCCATCTGTCTGTAATATTCAGCGAGCGTTACAGCGGTATAAACCGAAGCTTCGCGGGCCGCTACAGGCATCGAAGATGTGTTACAAATAATAATTGTCCTTTCCATTAGGGAACGGCCTGTTCTTTCGTCCGTAAGCTCAGGGAATTCTTTTAATGTTTCGACTACCTCGCCTGCACGCTCACCGCATGCCGCAACTATTACAACATCAACGTCCGCAAAACGGCTTGTAATCTGCTGAAGAACCGTTTTTCCCGCACCGAAGGGACCTGGTATACAGTAAGTACCGCCGCGCGCTACAGGGAAGAATGTATCAATAAGGCGAACCCTGGTTACCATTGGATCTACAGGTTTTAAGCGCTCTTCATAACAGTCAATCGCTCTTTTTACAGGCCATTTAAAACTAAGTGTTACCTGAGCCTTATTTCCTTTTTCATCAGTAAGTTCTGCGATAACATCGTGGATTTTATACTCACCTTTTGGTTTTACCCAGGAAACAATATAATTACCGTAAAAGTTAAAAGGCACCATAATACGGTGTGTAAAAGAACTTTCAGGCACTGTGCCAAGGGTATCGGCTCTTTCAACTTTATCGCCATCTTTTACTGTTGGTGTAAACTGCCAGACCTTATCAGCAGCCAACGGATCAAGATAAACACCGCGTTCAAGGAAAAAACCTGCGGCTTCGGCTAATTGAGGCAACGGATTTTGAAGTCCGTCATAAACCTGACCTAAAAGACCCGGGCCTAATTCAACTGAGAGCATGTCTCCGGTGAATTCGACTTCGTTTCCTATTGAAATGCCTTTGGTAATTTCAAAAACCTGAAGCTGGCTGATTTCACCTCTTATGCGAATAACTTCGCTTTTAAGCTTCGTACCTGCTACTTTGACATAGCCGACTTCGTTCATGGAAACAACACCGTCAAAACGGACGCTTACCATGTTGCCGTTAACGGCAGTTACTATTCCTTTGGTTCCAATCATGTATGTTCTCCCTGAGATTCCTTAACGCGTTCCATTTCGTCATGTAATTCCAATATGGAAGCGTAAAGTGATTTATATTCCGAGAATCCTTTTTCTTCATTAAAAGCTTCACGTCTTTCAATCAGAAGTAATTTAAGAAAATACGCATAAATATAATTACGGCAAAAATTATTACTACCTGCTAGTTCATCAATCGCGTTCCAGCGGGCTTTATCAAGAAAGAGTTCTGCATCAAGCGGTGATTTTTCATCTATTGCCTTTAAAGCGGCGGCAGCAGCACCCATGTCGAAACTGGCTTCCTTAATAGGTATATCCCGTTTCGATTTAATTGAGCGTTGTACGGCAAGATTCTGGCGTAATGCAAGTTCCCAATCTCTATAACCGTCAATAAAATCACAGCCGGTCTTATCAGTATTGTCAAACTCAGAAGTCAGATATTTAAAAAGATCATTGTCATTTTTGCTAACATGCCGTCCTGCAAGATCTCTAAAATATTCCGAAGACATCGGCGGCTTTTGCTCGTAAACGAGATAAGGAAGCTGTGCAATGAGATAATAGTTCGATCCCACCTTTTATATTCCTTTGGACGATTCTTTTAATAAACCGGCCAATTTTTGATTCAAATAGGTGGAAAGTAATTCTGTAACCGCTTCCGCAGAAAAATCATAATATACGGAGCCGTCTTTACTGGAGATACGGAAACCGTTAGCAAGTTTCCTGTTGGACTTTAACTCAATGCCTTTTGAAAGTTCGCCTGCAAGCCTTTCATTAAAAAAGCCCTGAAGTCTTGACAGATCATTTTCCGGCAGGATTACAGCTAAATCATCGCTGCCTTTTGCTGCCCATGATTTAATCAGCTCCGGAAGAACCTGTTTAAGAACATCGTCATTGTAATTTAAACCAACAGCTTCACCGATGATTTTATTTAATAAAGCTTGAATCTCATCCCTGAAAGCCAAAATAAGATTACGCGATGCCTGCTCAATTGCGGCTATACCTGCTTTCTCAGCCCGCTGCGCCTCAAGCTTACTACTAGAAATGATATCATTTGCTTCTTTCTTAGCGGATTCAACAAGCCTGCTAGCCTCGGATTGCGCATCCGCTCTTATACGGTTTGCTTCTTCTGTAACAGTCCTGATCCCGTCTTTCTTAATTTTATCAATAAGTTCCTGAACTTGAATTTCCATTTTCACCCCTTTATCAATTGTCTATTTCTTGAATATTAAATGATTATACTTTAACCATTGAATTTTCTCAACAAAATAATTACGTTTTTATTTTTAAGCCTGAGTGCAAAGATGCATCAATTGAACAAAAAAATTAATTTTCTTAAAACCACTAACCATCCTTTGAGGCATCGGCTCTTTAGAAGCCAGATTAACCTCCCTCCAGTTAACAAGCAATTCAGGATGCTTTTTTTGCAAATCTTCTATAAGATTCTTAAGCTGTTTCCCGATTACAATCAAGTATTGAGCAGCTTCCTGAATAATTTCAAGCGCATCATCATTATTCTTGGCAACTATACTGTTTACATAACGCGCCTGTGTGGAATCACGGTCAATCCTCATCAGAGCAGCGTGTAAACGCGAACCATCGGCACCGTCTTCCGAAAGGGCTATTTCCAGATTAATAATTTGCGGAGGTATTTCAAGCAAACCGTGTAAGGCTTCGCTCATTTCCCGCGACATTGTATTGTTTGTCCATTGACCCCTTATAATCAAAATATCGCAGAGTTCTTTAACTTCCTTTTCGATAAAGTCATCCATAAAGGCTTTTAAATAATTGAGACCTTCAGCATACAAATAAGGTTCAACATTCTTACTTCTTAACACCTCGCTAAACTGCATATTATAATTTTCCAGCCTGTTAAGATCAGCGGATTCAAAGATATCGTTGGTAAGCGCGTATATCTGACTGTTCTTTTTGGCATCGTTAATTTTAGCAATATACTCAAGTGCTTCAGCTTTTTTTGCATCTAACCAGGCTTCGCCGACAGTTTCATCGAAAGTTGCATGTCTCCATTGCCAAATAGGGTTTCTCAATGTGTACTGTATCATTAATTCAAGGATTTTCGATGTATGAATCTCCCTTAATGTTCGTATCATTGTGTTAAATTGCTCAGGATTAACAAGATCACGGCCTTCTATCGACTTTAGCAGAGCCAGCATACCGTTCCAGTCATCTTCAGGCTTTAACGGCTGTGTTACAGTAAGAAATTCGGCTACTTGGTCAACAATTAATATAGTCTTTACAGCCGGAAACCTCGGTTCAATAAGGAAGCTGCCGTCAGCAAAATGATTGTCAAACTTCTTAAAGAAACCAGGGAAATTATACTTTGCAAGTTGATGCATTGCGGCAGTCATTTCATAACGGTGATTTACTGTTTTAATGTGGCTGTAATCAAACTGGCTGGTTAATAATTCCATGTCAGCCTGTATAGATGCGATAAGCTGCTCTCCTGGTACGGTTCTTGCCCTATCATCCAGATACACGGGGTTCAATCTGTTTACTGTCTCTTTAATACCGTCTTCGATACACGATTCTACCGTTAAATGTCTGAACATTGCCATCTTTCTGTCGTCTTTCATAAACAGCTTAATTGGATAGATGGTTTTATAGACGGAAAACAGAAATGACAGGAAAGAAGGATCCGCCTCTTCTGACCTGATTTTAAAGAACTTAGCGTACTTGTTCTGGCTTAAGTCCTTCCCGATAGCTTTAAGCATATTCTGCTTATCGTCAGTAAGACCCTCTCCTGAGAAGAATGAAAAGACTTTGTCCATTAGGTCTTCTGCCATTTTTCGCTCCTTTCTAATGATAATCCATACGGCGGAATTTCGCAATAAAATTAAATCATAGACACAATTTTTTCCCTGACAGCATCCAGGCCTAAACCGGTCTTTACGCAAACAGCTATACTTCCTGGAAACACGTTCTGCAGCTCTTCCAATGTCAATTGATGGGAACCTGCTGTCCCAGACTCACTCCCGCTCCCTGCCTGCAGCAGGTCTATCTTGTTCAATAAGGTAAACGTAGGTATTTCATGCGCGCCTAATTCCTTTAAAACAGAAATGGTTGTCTCATACGCGCTCTCAACATCCGGTGAAGACGCGTCCAGTATGTGGATTAGGACGTTTGACAGCGCTGCTTCCTCCAGTGTGGAACGGAAAGCCTTTATTAAAGAATGAGGAAGATTGCGTATAAAACCGACGGTGTCTGTTAATAGGACTGTAACGCCTTGAGCAGGCTCAAAACGGCGTGTTACAGCGTCCAAAGTAGCAAAAAGCTTATCCTCGGCAGGGACATTGGCGCCCGTCAGAGCGTTTAACAGGCTGGACTTTCCAGAGTTTGTATAACCTACAATCGCGCATACAGGAATATTGCCTCTTTCCCTCTGCCGGCGCTGCATTTGCCGCTGTTTGCCAATCTGTTCAATCTCTTTTTCCAGCAGCGTGATGCGCTTTTCAATCTTCCTACGGTCAGTCTCAAGTTTTGTCTCTCCTGCTCCCCTGGTTCCGTATCGGCCGCCTCTTTGGCGCGAAAGGTCGATATATTTGTGAGTCAACCGCGGCAGTAGATATGTAAGCTCGGCGAGCTTAACCTGCAATTCGGCTTCCCTCGTGTTGGCCCTGTCCGCGAAAATCTTGATTATCAGTTCCTGCCTGTCAAGAACAGGAACTCCTGACAGCTCTTCCCAATTCCTTTGCTGTGAAGGAGCGGGATTCCAATCGCAGACTATTAAGTCCGCCTTCAGCTCAGTCGCTTTTAGCGATAAGCTCTCTGCCTTTCCGCTTCCGATACCGTATTTTGAACTTCTTTCCCTGACGCGGATTTTCTCATGAGCGGCAATCTCAAGTCCAAGTGTACTGCAAAGGCCTTCCAGTTCATCACAAACGGTTGCGTCGGCAATATTACTTATTATACTAATTAAAAATGCTTTCCTGGGCTTATCCTGTGTTTCATAGAGCTTTTGCATGCGGTATTATAGCATAATAACATCAAATGAATAATTACAGTCTTTCTTCTCCATGATGCTATAAATTGATAGATTCATGTATCACCCCACGATCAAGGAGAGCCTTCTGCAGCGATCAAGACCACTTGATCGCTCTATCATGATCGACTTAATCGTAGCTGAACGTTGGACCTTACAATGGAGGTACTGCGCTATATATAGCGTATGTGCAGTGAATTTATGGCCAGCGCCGCTATATACAGCGTTCTGTCTGTAAAATTTACATGTGAATAACACTGATAAAATCAGCGCGAAAAAGGCGGTCTTTATGCAGTAAATTGATGCCGTCAGGATGCGGCTGTCCGATAAGCCTATTGTTTTCAGTATGGCTAATATAAACAAACAATATACGTTTGTGATGACAATCTCTTGATTTGGCTGTATCATCCATGTGTAAGGGAAGTATCTTGAGTGATTACGATAACGGCTATGATCCTGAAGCCGAAAAAGCATATACGCAATTCCTGTATGAAAAGGCAGAGAAAGACAGACCGCTTAAGGAAGCGCCACTGACCTATGAGTTATTGCGCTCTTACAGTTTCTATCAGTTTGAGCTTGAGAATCTGGAAGGAAACTACATAGAAGAATACGGAAAGACAAACAATGAAATCAATCTGGAATTATCCGAATGGGCTGTTAACGATTTGTTCAAAACGTGCACGCCTCTGCCTGGCATCGATCCCCGCACAGGCGCGTACGGCCCGATAGTCGCCGCAATGGGTTTTACAAATGCTGGGTGCGCGTATTCGGATATAGGGCATTACAGAAAGGCGATATCAAACTTTACCAAAGCCATTGAGATTAATCCGCGCTGTATTCTTGCGTATCTGGGAAAGGGCGCGGCAAGATGTCGCATTGGAGAGTATAAACAGGCAGCTTTTGAAGACCTGTCTGACGCGATAGAGTTAAATCCCCTAAGACTTGCCGAGAAAAATGAGCAGAGCCGCTCCATGGTTGAAACGATTACCAGCGACAATTTAAATGAGCTTACACTGTTTCTTATAGAATGTCTTAACGCCCGCGGAGCTGCGTACCATAGAATGAAACATTGCCTTTCAGAAGCTATCGGTGATTTTACCGAGGCGATTAAGTATAATCCTGATTCGTATAAACTCTATCTGCACCGCGCGGCGGCAAATAAGGAATCACGTCTCTACGACGATGCGGCCGCGGATTATACCTCCGCTCTGGGTTTAAATCCTGATTGTTATCAGATATACGCTCTGCGCGCTGACGCCTACATCAAGCAGGATAAATACAGGGAAGCTATCGCTGATTACGACAAAATGCTTTCCATGGACTGCGGCACAGCCAGTGAATATATCAGCCGCGCTCTATGCTATGCCCGGCTTAATGACAAGAAGAGCGCAGTAAGGGACGCCGAGAAGGCTATGAAAATGGCGCCTAATGACGATGAGATCAGCAGTATCAGGGACGGTATATACAGGGAAATCGAAGAATACGAAAAGGCCAAGTCAAAAGCGCAGTAACAAGGGCCGTCCGTTCTTTGCGCCCTATGCAAAGCAAGCGAACAATAATTACTGCGATTCAGCTAATGTATTAATGTTAATCACACTAAAACAATTCTTTTTGATGCAGAGGCGGCGGTTTTGTTGAAAGCGGGTTTATCATTGACAGGAACTCATCTTCTCCCATAACCCTGATTCCAAGTTCCCGCGCTTTCACGTTTTTGGAAGATGCTGATTCAGGATCGTTTGTAACAAGACAGGACAGATCCTTTGTAACAGATGTTTTTGACTGGCCGCCCAGCGCTTTGATTATTCCTTCCGCTTCGCTTCTTTTCATGGATTTCAACTCACCTGTAAAGCAAAAGGAAAGCCCTCTAAGGGGAAGGGATTCGCCTGAGACAGGCTCTTTAATGGTTATAAATCCTGTTCTTAAGACCGCGTCCATTTCTTCACCACATTCCCTTAGCCCCTGTACAACAACGGAAGCGGTTATTTCACCTAACCCGCGGATACCGCAAAGGTCAGAAACGGAGGCAACCCTCAGCCTTTCCAGGGTGTCAAAACCGGCTGCGGTGATTTTTTCCATTATGGTCTCTGCAATGCCTTCAAAATCAAACCCTGCGATAAATTCCGCAAGGCCTATAATGCGTTTTGCCTGAATGCTGCGTATAACTTTGGCCGCTGATATATCCCCCATCCTGTCGTACAAAGAAAGCTCTTCTCTCTTTAAAGAATAAAGCTGATGGATATATTTAATGTTCCTGTCAAATAACTGCCGGATTAATTTCTCTCCCAGTTCTCGGATATCAAGTACCTGCACCCATTTTTCCAGTCTATGAAGAAGGCGTTTTGGACATTGGGGGGCAGGACAATATAATCTTGTTCCGGCGTCCACAAGAGCGGTTCCGCATACACTGCAGACTTCAGGTATAATAATTTCCCTGGTTTCATCGCAGGCGCCTTGACAGGGAGCGAGCCCTTCTATCTTAGGGATAATCTCTCCGCGCTTTACTACAGAGACTGCCGAGCCGATTCTTAATTCCATAGCGCGTATCATACCGGGGTTATTCAGGTTGGCGCGTTTAACCGTTGTCCCCGCAAGACGCACAGGATCAATTATTCCTATCGGCGTATAGGTCGCGCCGGATTCGCTCCATTCAATTTTGCGCAGAATACTGAAAGCGGTTTCAAGCTCAAACTTAAAAGCGATTTGCTTTTCAGGTCTTGCTTTGCGCAGGTCTGCTATATCGGTTTCATTGTTTTTTACTACCAGGCCGTCAATATCGAAAGGAAGCTCTTCCCTTCCGGCGGCTACCTCATCGCGGTAAGCGATTATTTCCTGAATGTCTGTGAATGTTTTAGTCTCTGCTGTTTGAAAGCCCCTATGTTCAAGCCATTTGAGCTTCTGAAGTTCATTTTCGAAAAAGTGATCGTCATCTGCTGAAGATGCATCATAAACGACCAAGTTTAAATCCCCACAGCCTTCCCCGTCCTTGCGGCGCATGATCCCGTTGGCTGCATTGCGGCAGTTCGCTTTTGACGGATATTTATCTTTGCGGATATCATGGGTCATTATTACTTCCCCTCTTATACCTCCTGAAAAGGGAATATCCAGCTTTTGAACTACACCCTTCATGCGCCGCGCGTTATTTGTTATGTCATCTCCTGTAATTCCGTCCCCTCTTGTTACAGCCCGTGCGAGTATCCCTCTGTCATACTGCAATTCAAGGCTTGCTCCGTCAAGTTTATATTGAACAAGGATTATCCCTGCAGGATCATTATCAGTGTCAGAAAGCGGTTTATTTTTTACCTTTTTGTTTTGTCCGCCACTGTTTAACTTGAGCTTTTGCGCCCATGTTGCAAACTCCTGCGGACTTGATGCCTTATCCTGGCTTCCCATGGGAATAATGTGCTTTGCCTTGGGAAAACCGCCTGAATCATCTCCATCGCCTATTTTCTTTAATACTTCGCTGCCAGGAGAAAGTATCTTTAATTCATCCCAAAGAAGATCAAATGCACTGTCGGATATTTCAGCTTCCCCGTTATAATAGGAGCTTTGGTATTCTTGAATAAGTGTCTCAAGTTCATTTATTCGTTCATGCTTTGACATCATGGCTATGATTATAACATAAGGAATAATTTAACCACAGGTGACGCGCTCCTGCTTTCTGTTCTTAATTTTCCACGCGCTGTTTTATTATTAAAGGCTTTTCCGAAATTAACCCTAGTTTTAGAAAAGGCTCTTTAATCTTTCTTTTCTTTCAAATATATAACCGAACAGAAAAGAGCGGTAAGCGGCATTGCGCACAAAATACCGAGGCTGCCGGCAAGTGCTTGTAATATTTCAACCGCGATCATTTCGCTGTTAAATAAACTCAGCGCAGAGCCGGAATACACGCTTAAAAGAAGAACCACTGTTAATGAACTGCCGATGTATGCAAGAATAAGCGTATCAGACATTGTTCCCATAATGTCGCGCCCTATATTTATACCGGATCGTAAAAGTTCCTTGAATTGAATCCTCCGCGCGTTTTCCCTTATTTCCCAAAGAGCGGATGAAATTGAAATTGAAACATCCATTATCGCTCCCATCGCTCCGATAATAATTCCCGCAAAAATAACCGCATTCAGGTTAAGCTGGATTTCGCCCGGAAGATTGACAAGGTAACGGGAATGTTCGTCTACAATTCCTGTAAGATGAAGCGCCTTGTCCATGACAAGAGTTATAATCCCTGAGATAACTATTCCGGCTGCGCAACCAGCGATGGCGGACAGGGACTTTTTATTATATCCCATTACTATTAGCGGAACTATTGATGTTGTATACGCACAGACCAGCAGAGACATTACATAGATATTGCGTCCCGAAAGAATCGCAGGAATAAAAACCGCGAAGATGGCTGTGCATGTAAAACCAAGTGAAAGAATTGTATTAAAGCCTTTCTTTCCGCCGAAAAGCAAAAGACATAGAATAAATACGATACCCAAAACAAGAAGTCCTGTTGTCCTGATATAGCCGCCGAAATACCAGCCAATTTCATTATTAACTAAAAGTACGGAATCTCCGCTTTCGACTTCCTTTGACCTGTCCATTAAAAGAGGGCTGAATGTCTGTTCGGCTGTGATAACCTCGCCTTTGCGCGTTCCATGCGTTACCTTTGCTTCAAAAACAATTGTTTCGCCCTGTACCATTGCAAAAGAATCCTGTTCAAAATCATCATAATCATCCAGAAAATCAAACTCAGGCTTAAATCGATCGACAATTTTTTGAATCTTCGCTCTTGCATACTCGCCCTGAGGGTTTTGAAAACCAATCATATCGTTCACGGCTATATTGTGAGCTATAATAATAAATAAAATTGACGCGGTAATTGTCAATAGATACGGAATGCTTATTCTTATCATTTAAACCCTCGTGTAAAAATATCCCATAATTTCACGTTAGCATAGAGTCCTGTTATATTTAATACCGTATTCAACAGGACACTAACAATAAGCCGACTCTATAGATACAGAAAGCAGCAAACCACGCAATAATAGTTTGATAAAGAATAATAAAAATTGTACCTTTAATGCTGCCAAGCTCACGTCTTACTGTCGCTACGGCGGCGACGCAGGGAGTATACAATAAGGTAAAAATTAAAAAGCAGAACGCGCTTAAGGGAGAAAACATTGAATGCAAAGCTCCTCCAAGTTCCGAAATACCCGCACCTGTTAATACAGCCAATGTGCTTATAACGGCTTCTTTCGCGGAAAATCCTGTTATGAGCGCTGTAGAGATACGCCAGTCTGAAAAACCGAGCGGAACAAATATTACGCTGATTAAACGTCCTATCGACGCAAGGATACTTTCTGTTCCGTCCGCGGTATAATTAAGACGCAAATCAAAAGATTGTAAAAACCAGATAATAACGGTCGCTATAAAGATTACCGTAAATGCCCTCTGAATAAAATCCTTTGCTTTTTCCCACATCAGTATCAGCACGCTCTTTATGGACGGGAAGCGGTAATTCGGAAGTTCCATAACAAAGGGGACAGGCGCTCCCCTGAATATTGTTTTTTTCATAATGAACCCCGAAAATATTCCAAGAATAATTCCTGTTACATAAATGGTAACCATTACAAGAGACTGATTATCTGGAAAAAACGCGGCGGTAAACATGGCGTATATCGGTATTTTCGCGCCGCAGCTCATAAAGGGCGTAAGAAGAATGGTCATTTTTTTATCACGCTCGCTGGCAAGGGTTCGTGCGGACATAATAGCGGGGACAGTACAGCCGAATCCCATCAGCATCGGCACAAAGCTGCGGCCGGAAAGTCCTATTTTTCTCAGCGGCTTGTCCATTACATAAGCGATACGCGCCATGTATCCAGTGTCTTCCAAAAGCGAAAGAAAGAAAAAGAGGACAACGATAAGCGGCACAAACATTAATACGGCGCCTACACCAACGATGATCCCGTCGGTAATCAATGAATGAATAACAGGATTTATGCCGTATGCGGCTAACGCGCTGTCCGCCAGAGCGCTTAAGTTATCAAGAGCGATTTCCATCAACCCGCTGAGTCTGTTTCCGATAACACCGAAGGTCAGCCAGAAAACTGTCAGCATTATTCCAAGAAATGCGGGAAATGCCCATATCCTATGAGTCAGTATATTGTCAAGGCTTACGCTCCTCCTGTATTCCCTGCTCTCCTTTGGCTTGACAACGCATTTGCGGCATACTTCTTCTATAAACTGATAACGCATGTCGGCCAACGCAGCCTCGCGATCTGTACCCAGCTCGGTTTCCATTTCATTTACAGCATGCTCAATCATATCAATCTCGTTTTCATCCAGTAAAAGTTTTACTTTTACCGGCTCATCTCCTTCGACAAGTTTTGTAGCGGCAAAACGCAAAGGAAAATCCTGCTTTTGGGCATGATCTTCAATAAGATGGCAGACTGCGTGAATGGCCCTGTGTACCGCGCCTGAACAAAAATCAATTCGCTGCGGATTTCTGCGCATTCGCGCAATTTCAATACCTTGTTCCAAAAGTTCTGCAAGTCCCTGATTTTTAACAGCCGATATCGGTACAACAGGAATACCAAGAGCTTCACGTAATTGCTTTATGTCAATGCTCCCGTTATTCGCCTGTACTTCATCCATCATATTGAGTGCGAGTATCATGGGAATCTGAAGTTCAATTAATTGCATGGTTAAATAAAGATTTCTTTCTATATTCGTCGCATCAACAATATTTATTATGCAGTCCGGTTTTTGTTTAAGTAAGTAATCGCGAGAAATGATTTCTTCGCTTGTATAGGGAGAAAGGGAATAAATACCCGGAAGATCAACAACAGAAATACCTTTATGATCTGTCAGCTCTCCCGTTTTTTGTTCAATTGTAACACCGGGAAAATTTCCTACTTTCTGATTGGATCCTGTTATCTGGTTAAACAGTGTTGTTTTCCCGCAATTCTGGTTACCAGCGATGGCAAATGTCATTGTGTCACCTCTCTTATAGTGATCTTCTGCGCATCTTCCAGCCGCAGTGATAAAACATAACCGCGCAAAAACAGCTCAATAGGGTCTCCCATCGGAGCCGCCTTCTTGACTGTAATTGCAGTGCCAGGTGTAATACCCATTTCAAGAAGACGCCGTCTAAGCGCCTTTTCGCCTCCTACAGTTCCGACAATTCCGCTTTTACCGATATCAAGGTCTTTTAAAGTCATATTAACCCCCTGGTTAGTTGTATCTAACTATAAGTTAGCTTATCCTAACCATTTTGTCAAGGTATTTTAGAATCTTTTTTGTTGATTTGCAGCTTTTTTCGTACTAGTATTGAATTATGAATGTTCATGAATCGGCCGAAAATTATCTTGAAACAATTTTAATTTTAAGCCGAAAGGAAGAAAAGGTCCGCTCAATTGATATAGTAAATGAACTTGAATATTCAAAGCCAAGCGTAAGTGTCGCAATGAAAAACCTGCGGGAAAAAGGTTATATCATTATGGGTGATGACGGTTATATTACACTAACATCAAAAGGGCGCAGGATTGCGGACTCAATGTATGAAAGGCATATAGCGATATCGGACTGGCTTGTATTTCTTGGAGTTGATAAAAAAACAGCCGCACATGACGCGTGTAAAATGGAGCACGCCATGAGCGAAAAAAGTTTCCTTGCAATAAAAAATCATATTGAAAATCTAAAATGCTAAAAGACAGGTTCTTGATCAAGAATCATTCCGACCTACTCTGAAGCCAACATAGTGCATCTGTAAACCCTGAAACTGCCCGAAGCGGTAAGCGCTGCGGCAATTATTGGCGATTACATTCCAGCAGCCTCCCTTGTAAATACGCCTTGTTCCTGTGGAAGGGCCAATCGGATCAACTTTTGGCTCAGCGGTGTAAGGGGCCATCCAGTCCCAGCACCATTCAAGAACATTCCCATGCATATCATAAAGCCCCCATGCGTTTGGCAGTTTCTGTCCGACAGGACGCGTGGAGCGGTCATTCCAACCGTTAACAACTACCGCCGTGTTACCCTGATGCCAGCCTGCGTCATCCATTGAGTACCCTGAATAAAAAGGCGTAGTTGTTCCGGCGCGGCAAGCGTATTCCCACTCTGCCTCTGTCAGCAGTCTGTATCCGTTTGCCTGTCTGTTCCACGTCACATTATTCCCGTTTATTGTATATACAGGGGTAAGCCCTTCGGCTGTGCTTCGCGTGTTGCAGTACATTACCGCGTTATTCCAGGAAACACTGTCAGCCGGTAAATCCGCACCCTTGAATTGGCTTGGATTAACACTCATAACTGCTTCGTATTCCGCTTGTGTAACTGGATACCTTGATATGTAAAAAGAACTTACCGTAACTCTGTGCTGAGGGCCTTCATCAGTCGGATTTCTTCCCGGTTCACCTTCCGGGCTTCCCATCATGAATGTTCCGCCCTGAATGCGAACCATGGTATTTTGAACCTGCGAATATGCAGGCTGAAGCAAAAATACGCAAACAGCCAGTAATATTATCTTTTTATTACTCATTCAGTGATCATATAGGAATTTTAGCTCTTATACAAGAGCAGCAACATCTGGTTATGTTATCATCCTTATTCACGTAAAACATTTTCATTTTTTGTATTTTACGATATATATAAATTATATAAATATTCTCTGTATGATTCATCTTCCGGAAAATGGTACAAATATCCGCTGCATTCAGGTTCCTCCCGTGTATTCAATTATCTGCGCAACCGAACCTTATATTCATATCGCAAAACGCAGTATTCTGAAAATCAAAAGTTCGTTTGATTTAGTACAGATAATTAACCGATTTTCCTTTACTTTACCGAAGAGTTTTCGTACTTTACTTTATAGACAGAAGATCATCCGGATAAATCTTTTATAGGATATGGGAAGCGCGGTGCAGGCTTATTTGCAATCCTGGTATGCTGTAACAATTGCAGACAAGAACACTTGCCGCTTTTCATTAACAACTTTAGTAATTAATTTCATTAGGAGAAAATAGTATGAATTTAATTTATGGAATAACTCAAGTAATGCACAGGATTAGAGTAAAATTATACCCTTCCTATCTTCCTGGCTGTGAAAACACATTCATTGCCCGCACGAACTGCGAATCAAACCTCAATGTTGAACAGGTTTGCGCAGCTCTGCGCGACAGGGGAGGCTTTACCGGCAACTTCAATGATTTATTGGAGTATGTAAAACAGTACAATAACGAGGCCGCCTACCAGCTATGCGACGGCTTTGCGGTCAGCAACGGTTATTACACAATCTACCCCAACCTTGGCGGTGTTTTCCAGACACCGCACGAGACCCCTGACCCCCAAAAGCACCCGTTATCCTTCCGCTTCCGCACTCTGGACGCCCTGCGTAAACTCGCAGGTTCTATTAATATAGAAGTTGAAGGACTCGCGGATTCAAACGGCTACATTGATGAGTTCATCGACAAGGACGAAGATGCAGTGAACAGTGTCTTCGCTCACGGAAACGGCTATGTTATTAACGGCCATAAAATCAAGCTGGCCGGAGACGACCCCGCTGTAGGCGTATACCTTGTTCCTGTAAACGACCCAAGCAAGGCTGTCAGGATGACCCGCATATTCGAGAACTCTTCATCAAGGATAATCGGCATAGCTGCCTCAACCGGATATCTGTACAACAAAGTCGAAATTCGTACACAGTATGCAGGCTCGTCCGGTATTTTACTGAAGAACCCGCGTACAATAACATCATCTTTCATCCTTGAAGAAACATAATTTCATTCTTTCCCTTTACAGCCTGTTGTACTAACCTTGTACAGCGGGCTGTACTAACCTTGTACAAAGGCTTGTACTAGCCTTGTACAACAGACTGTACCAGCCTTGTACAAAGGTTTATACCGGAAAGTTCCGGCCAAATATTTAATTTATATGAAAAACCGCGGACTTCTGCGTTTCTCCAAAACCAACCTGCTAACTTTCGTCCGGTAATCTGAATATATTAATGTGCGTAGGTTTACTTAATATCTCCCTGAAATTAGCATTATCGTTTCCTTTTGCGACAATATACATAGAGACATATGCATAACTGCCGGATCGCCTTGATACATCACTGTTCCTTTCATTTGTTCCAAGTTCAGGTGAATTGATAAAAAAACGATTAGGCGCAGGGTCTCTTATTGAACGGTTAAGGTCTGCGCTTTTTGTGTTTCCGCTCAGTGTTGCCGAAGCATAGGGATAATCGCCCAAAGCTGTCGGAAATATGATCCTTAATAAACTTCCTGACTGCAATATGGAACCAATGCTCTCTTCCTCAAACTGTAATTCGTGGTAATTTCTGTTTCTGAATACCTGATCGATTGAAGTTGCCGCTGATGTATTTGTAGGATCAGCATAAGGAGCAATTGCATTATAATCGTTCCTTAAATCAGAGGTATAACTGGCTGTACTACTGATGTTAACAGGCGTTTCGCTTATATATATCCTGTAATAAATGGAATAATTCGTAAAATAGTAAAATTCCGTCATGTTAACTGACGGAATATTAATGGTAGCTTCGGTATCAAAATTATAACTTATATTGCTCTGCGGTATCTGCGGAAGATAATAATATTCTTCTATTCCGCAGGAAAAAAACAGTATTAGTAATGATAAAAATTGTGCCCGAACCCTCACCCGCTTGCATATACAAGGCATTAGTTTCATCTTAACTCAAGTTTTATTATCTGGTTTCTGGCCAGATTTTGCCAAACATGCATGTTCTGACTTATTGCTTCCGAACGCTCCCACGGCCAATTAATTAAGACTGCGCGGTACGCTTCAAGCGCTGCGGAATAATTTCCCAGCTGCTCATATAACCTGCCGATGTTAAATTGAGCGCGGGGAGCATCAGGGAATTCAAAACTGTGAGACACGCACTGCTGAAGATATTCAACGGCTTTTTCCAGTTTATTTTGCTCCTCTGCGGCAACTGCTGCCTGAAACAGCGCAATAGGGCCTAGATATGTTTTCGCTCCCACTCTGGCGCTGTTAAGCCATGCCTCTTCAGAACGGGCCCAATCCTGTCTGCCTGAATAAATATGGGCAATATTCGACCATGCCTTGCTTCCAGGGAAACCTGTGTTTTTTCCGGCAAATTCATCAAGTCTTGCAAGAAGAGCGTTCATATCTGCAGAGTAGTAATCTGCCTCTTCGCCAAAGCGCAATTTTTCATACTCTTCGGTCAATTCAACTATTTCGGCTGTTGCTTTCTTGCTCATTGAATCGCTTATTAAAAACCAGACAATTAATCCTGCAAAGAGGAGAACAAACACTCCAAATACCATGATTATTGCCTTTCTGTTTTTCTTAACAAAATCGTTTATTTTATCTCCGATACTTTCCTTCTCTTTGCTGATTTCCATGTATCACTCCTTGGGTATTATATTAAGCTCTTTTATTAATCTTGACAAATAAGTACGCTGTATGGCAAGAGCCCTGGCGGTTTCTGTCTGGTTCCAGTTGTTTTCGTCCAGTACCTTGCGTATAAAACGTGATTTAAAAACACTGACGGCATTTTTTAAACCGCGTTTATTGGTATAACCTTCATTGGCAGACTCATTAAATCCATCGTGCGGTTTCAGGAAAAGATCATTAGGCCCAATGAGTTTGTCTCTTCCTATTACACAGGCGCGTTCAATGCAGTTCTGAAGCTCTCGGACATTCCCCGGCCAGGAATATGAGAGCATCATATCAATCGCCTCCTGCGAAAACCCTTCAAATTGTTTTTTTGTCTCAATCATGAAGCTTTTAAGGAAATAATCAGCCAGCTCCATAATATCTTCGGGGCGCTGGCGAAGAGGCGGAATATATACAGGCAGTACATTAAGGCGGTAGTATAAATCCCCGCGGAACTCATTTTTTTGCACTTGTTCTTCCAGGTCTTTATTTGTCGCGGCGATAATTCTGACATTTACCGTAACTGTAATATCAGAACCTACTTTTTCAAATTTTCTTTCCTGAATAACTCTGAGGATTTTTGCCTGCAATGAAAGCGGCAGGTCGCCTATCTCGTCAAGGAAAAGCGTACCGCCGTCCGCCAGTTCAAAGCGGCCTTTCCTGTTTACTATTGCGTTTGTAAACGCTCCTTTAACATGACCGAACAGTTCGCTTTCCAGAAGTCCTTCCGGCAGCGCTGCGCAATTCACTCTGACAAACGTGGCGGCTCTGCGTTCACTCTGAAGATGTATTCTTTCGGCAAATAATTCCTTTCCTACTCCGCTTTCGCCCAATAAAAGAACCGAGGAGTCTGTCTTTGCTACCCTGTCAATAATTTCCATTTTTTCCAGAATAACCGGGCTTTTTGTAATTATTTTATGATACTGATCTCTCTGAATCTGACTCTCAAGAGTTTCAATTTTACTCTGCGCTTCTTCCATGCTTTTTGCGTTAACGATTGCCAAAGCCGCCTGATTCGCGAATATCTCAAGCCATTCAAGATCATCCTGTAAAAAAAATGCATCTTCCTTTTTATTAATTACTTCAAGAACTCCGATGCAATCATCCTTGATTCTCATGGGGACTGCCATAATTGTTTTGGATTTATAATTTATTTCCTCACCGATAATGCTTAAATGACGTTTATCGTTCTGAACATCATTTACAATAAGGGATTTATTATTTTGAGCAACCCAGCCGGCAATTCCTTCTCCGATTTTCACTGTATATTTTTTAACATCTTTTCCTTTGGAACCAAGCGCTACTTCAAAAAAGAGCGAACCTTTTTCCCTGTCCATCAACAGGAGACTTGACGCTTCGGCACAGGAAAGCAATGTCGCTGATTCCATTATCCTGGATAATAGACTGTGAATATCTTTATAATTTGAGTTTATCAGAGAATTTATCTCTATCAAAGTACAGAATTTATTTACATCGATCTTTGACAGCATCGCCGTCCCTTATTCAAAATATTATCTTGTATCCGACACAAATGATTATTCATTCGCAGGAAGCTTCGCTGGCTGTTCCTGTGAATTTTTAGATTTAAGAATTGCTCCAAGCGTATAGGTGGAATCAGAAGATTCTTCTCCTGTCATATAGCGGGATATTTCTTCCCTTTGCACCTTTTTCTGATAATCACGTATGGAAAAAGCAACCTTTTGCTTGTCGCTTTGCACTTCAAGGACTATTGCTTTTAATTTGTCTCCAGTCTTGTATTTTTTCAAGGCTTCATCCGGATCTTCTTCGCGGTTTTCTACAAGGTTTGTTTTATGAATTAAACCTTCAATCCCGCTGGGGATTCTAAGGAATATTCCAAAATCTGTAACAGAGGCAACTTCACCTTCAACAGGAGATCCGACTCTGTAATTTTCATTAAATTCCTTCCACGGATCTTCTGAAAGCTGCTTTATACCAAGTTTTATATTTCGGTTACTTGTATCAATAGATATAACCATAACCTCAATTTCCTGACCTGGCACAAGACCGGAGGCTTTAGTTTTTCTGTTCCACGAAATATCATCCGTATGCAGGAATCCGTCAATGCCTTCTTCCAGTTCAATAAAGGCTCCTGCGTTTGTAACTTTTACAATTTTACGTTTAATCCGCGCTCCTACTGTGTATGTTTCCCCAATTGTGTCCCATGGGTTTTTCTGAACCTGTTTAAGTCCAAGCGAGACTCTGCCTGCCTGCAGGTCATAACCTAGAATCATACACTCAACAAGGTCGTCCATTTTTAACATGTCCTGAGGTTTGTGTACTTTCTTCAACCATGAGAATTCCGAAATATGCGCAAGCCCTTCAATTCCTTCTTCAAGCTCAATAAAAGCGCCGAAGTCTGTTAGTTTGGTAATTTTTCCTTTAACTACATCGTTAACATGGTACTTTTCTTCGAAATGGACCCATGGATCATCTGTATAATGTTTGAGCGAAAGATTGATTCTTTTTTCCTGTCTGTCTATACGTATAACTTTTAATTTGATTTCCTGGCCTTTTTTTACAAAGTCCTTTGGGCGTGTAACATGTCCCCAGCTCATATCGTTAATGTGCAGAAGCCCGTCAAAACCACCGAGATCGATAAACGCTCCGAATGAGGTGAAACTTTTTACAGTACCGATAACATCTGTTCCAATAGGTATGTTTTCAAAGAAATCGTTTCGCTTTCGTTCAAGGTCTTCTTCCATGAACTTTCGCCTGTTAACAACAATATTTATTTTTCCGTCTGAATAAAGGCGTTCAACATACACATGAATCTTCATACCCAGAATTTTTTCCGGTTTGTCAAGTTTTTGTATATCAGCCTGACTTACAGGAAGAAACGCATGTACACCGGCGCCGAGATTTACATCAAAGCCGCCCTTCACCTGTTTTTCTACTTTCCCTTCCACAGGTTTTTTTTCAGCAAATGCCTGACGCAAATTTTTCCAGAAAAGCTTTGCGTCTGCTTTTTGCTTGGAAACAATAACTTCTCCGTACTTGTTTTCTTTTGCAATGAGTATAACAGGTACAATATCTCCGATATTCGGAATCTCGGTAAATTCCGAGATTGGAATCTTGCCTTCCGATTTGTAACCTACATCAATGAATACCTGATCCGATGTAACCTGGATTACTTTTCCTTCGACCAGCTGACCTTCTTCAAGCTGTTCCAGCGTCTTAAGATATTCTTCCTGCAATTGTGTTTGGATGTTTTCTCCGTCTTTAGCAGGGCTCGTGTCCTGGCCCACTTCCTTTTCAACCATGTTTCTTTCTTCCCTTTGAATTAATCTATCTCCTTTATCAATTTGTCATAAACTTGTATAATCGTCAAGTCACTGGTATCTAAATATTGGACTCCTTCACCAATTTTTAAACTTCCTTCAGTTTTGTTTTTATCAATTTCATCCCGCTTGATAATTGCGTCTTTTATCTCCTTAAGCGATAAATTTGATACTCCCTGATCAAAGCGCCTGCGCGCTCTTGCGTCCGCGCAGGCGTCAAGATAAAAACGATGTTCGGCATTTGGGAAGACAACTGTGGTCATATCCCTGCCCTCCACTACTATATTTTGGTCTTTTGAAAATTTTTGAATAAAGTCGTTTACGATGTGCCTTACGGGAACAATTGCGGAAAGAGGTGATGAGTGGCGGTCAATTTCGTCCGTATGAAGGAGGCCGCTGACATCCTCACCGTTCAAAAATACTACATCCTTTTTGTATGAAATATCAATGTTTTTTGCGAATTCAATTACTTTTTCGCTGTCAACCGGGCAAATATCCGCTCTAAGGCATCCCAGCGTTATTGCCCTGTATAATTTCCCCGAATTGATATATGTATAATCCTGTGCGCTTTTCTTTGTTAGATTTTCCGCCAGCAATTTGGCGATAGTGCTTTTTCCCGATCCTGCAGGCCCGTCAATCGCTATTACCATGATTTTTCCTTTATATTTTCTGAATTCAATATTTTTAACTCTTGTTCTGTTAAAGGACGGGATGATCCTTCCCGCAGAGTGTCCAGTAAAACAGGGCCAATCCGAACTCTGCGTAAAAGGATTGGATGCAAATGGAAATGCGAAAAAATCCGTCTTATTTCCCTATTTTTTCCTTCAACAAGGACGATACGCAGCGATTTTCGTCCGGTTTTTTCAGCGATTTTCGCCTTGTAATTTTCACCTTCAATCGTTATCCCTGAGTTGAATGCCTCGATTACCGTATCAGAAATAATACCTGTTGCTTCTACAATGTATTCTTTTTCAAGCTTTGAACTAGGGTGCCCAAGACGGCCTGCGAAATTACCGTCGTTTGTAAAAAAAATCAATCCGCAGGATAAATAATCAAGCCTTCCTACACTGTAAAGCCTCTCATTTATTCCCTTGGGTAGCAGGTTTAGGGCAAGAGGGCGTCCTTGCGGATCGCTTGAGCTGCAAATGTATCCTGGCGGTTTATTTAAGGCAAGATAAAATTGTTTTGTTTCCAAAAGGACAGGTTTCCCGTCTAAAAAGACAACATCGCCCTCCTCTACTTTGCTCCCCTGTGTTGTAACTATTGTCCCGTTTACCGAAACTCTTCCCGTAGTGATGATATTCTCAGATGCCCTTCTTGATGCGATTCCGGCATGAGAAAGATAAACCTGCAGTCTAATATCATTCTCCCTCAAGCTCAAATCGTTCAATATCGTCTTCGCTGAGTTTTGGAAGATCCGCAATTGAGCCTAAATGAAATATTTTAAGAAATTCTTTTGTAGTACCGTATAATGCGGGTTTACCGGGAGTGTCTTTTTTTCCGATTTCATGAATAAGCTTTTTTTCAATCAGCAGGCGCATCATATTGTCGGCAGATACTCCGCGGATTTTTTCTATTTCCGCTCTTGTTATGGGCTGCGAATACGCGATAATCGCGAGCGTTTCCATCGCGGCGCGGGAAATTTTTCCTTCGTTTTTTTTACCGTAACGTTCTTTTAGGTTATCCCAGTATTCGCGCTTTACAGAGATCACTACTCCGCCGCCTATCCGCGAAATTTCAAGGCCGCAGTCAGAATCCATATAGCGGGCGCTCAAATTCTCAAGAGCCGCTTTAACTGTATCCGCGGAAAGTCCGCAGATACGGGCAATTGTGCCTTCATCCTGCGGTTCGCCTTCCATGTAAAGAACCGCTTCAACTAACGCAGTTTCTTTTTCAATATCTTTTGTCACAAATTACTCCGTAATTCCATAAGAACTTGATCTGATGAGTATATCGCCAAAGAGGCGGTTTTGAAAGATGATTATCATCCGCAGTTTGGCGGCTTCAAGGACTGCCAGAAATGAGCAGACTATATCAAGAGTACCTGAGTTTTTTATAAGGTCTGTAAACCTGCACTTGCCCTTGTTTTCAAGGAGTTCAAAAAGCAAGGTGGTTTTTTCGTTTACGGAAACTTCTTCGTAAAGATCAATAATTCTTTCGGATGGCAGGTTTACAGTCAGGGAAGAAAAAGTTTTAACTAAATCCCAGATATCGACTTTTTCCCACATGTCGTCATCCGTGAAAGGCAAATTATGCTGAAGCCTTCGCCTTTCTATTACCCATTCATTTTCCTTCTCTTTTTCTTCCATCAACTCTGATAGTTTTTTATATTTCTGGTATTCAATCAGACGGTTTACAAGTTCCGCGCGCGGATCCTCCCCGATATCTTCATCCATCTGTACAGGCAATAATGTTCTGCTTTTTGTATATAGTAAATATGCTGCCATTGAATGAAATCCGGTAAGGTCTTCCAAATCCAGCGTTTCCATATTACGCAGATACTCAATGTATTGTTCAGTTATCTGGGCTATCGGGATATCATAGATGTTTATTTCATTTTTGCGGATCATGTAAAGCAAAAGATCGAGAGGACCTTCAAACTCGGTTAACTTGAAACTATGCTTTTCTGTATTAATGTCCATGTTTCGATTCCCGAAGATTAAATCCGGAGTTTCACAAAATATTACTCCAAAAGCAAAAAAAGCTAAAACATTTTAAAACGCCTGAGCGTTTTATGGCGTCTAAACGCTTTTTTTATTACATCTCCACGGGGAATCGAACCCCGGTTGCCGGGATGAAAACCCGGTGTCCTAACCGCTAGACGATGGAGACCTGCATATAGATCGAATTTATGAAAAATAAAGAAAAAAGTCAATATACCGTATATTATCCCTAATACCTGCCGATATCTCTTCTGAAATACATTCCTTCAAAATTGATCATATTTACCGCGTCGTATGCTTTCCCAAGAGCTGATTCCAGTGACTGCCCGGCGGCGGTTACGCCGAGAACTCTTCCGCCTGATGTAAAAAATTCGCCGTTTTTATTTTCAGTTCCGGCGTGAAAAATCAATATTCTTTCTTTTCCCGCGCCGCCTCCGGAGTCAAGACCGTTTATTTTACACCCTGTTTTATATGCTGACGGATATCCTGCACTTGCAAGAACTACGCATGCGGCATGCTCTTTTTTCCAGATAATATCAATTTCATTCAGCTTTTCATCTGTAACAGCTTCCATTATTTCCAGAAGATCAGTTTCGAGTAACGAAAGCACCGCCTGAGCTTCAGGATCGCCGAAACGCGCGTTGTATTCAATTACCATCGGTCCTTTTTCTGTCGCCATAATCCCGAAATAAAGGCAGCCTTTGAACGGACATCCTTCTTTTTTTAAAGCCTGAATCGTGGGAATAAAGATTTCTTTTTCACATATTTTTGCGATTTCTTTTGTATAATGAGGATTCGGAGCGATTACACCCATTCCTCCTGTGTTCGGTCCTTTGTTGCCGTCGTATATGCGTTTATGATCCATTGATGAAATCATCGGAATAATATTTTTTCCGTCCGTAAAGCTGAGAACGGTTATTTCGGGCCCTTTCAGATATTCTTCAATAACGACGCTATCTCCGCTCTGTCCGAATTTTTTATCGCGCATTATCTCATTAATTGCGGCTAACGCTTCGTCCAGATCTTCCGCTATAATAACGCCTTTTCCAAGAGCGAGTCCGTCGGCTTTTATTACAGCGGGAAAAGAAACAATGCCGGATTTCAAGTACTGACAGGCTTCATCGTAATTTGAAAATGTTTCATAAGCGGCGGTTGGTATTCGGTATTTTTTCATCAGATTTTTTGAAAACACCTTGCTGCTTTCTATTCTTGCCGCTTCTTTTTTCGGGCCAAAACAGCGGATGCCTTTTTCCTCAAGCGCGTCAACCATGCCAACCGCCAATGGATCGTCGGGGGTTACGACTACATAATCCAATGATTCCTTTACGGCAAATTCGGTCATCGCGTGAATATCAACAACCTTTACCGGAACACATTGCGCATCCGCGCTTATTCCGCCGTTTCCCGGCGCGGCGTAAAGTTTAGTTATTCTTTTATTCTTTTTTAATGATTTTATTATTGCGTGCTCTCTTCCGCCGCTTCCTATAACCAGTACTTTCATGTTTTTTCTCAATCCATTATCAAATTTCTTTGCGGCAGAACATTGCGACAGCTTTCACAATCAAGACCCATTCTGCTTCGCGCATAACTCGCTTTTGTAAAATCTCGGGAGTGTCATCGGGAAGAACATCAACCGCTTTTTGAAGAATGATTTTGCCGCCGTCTATTTCATTATTTACAAAATGAACTGTAGCTCCTGTCACTTTTACTCCTTTATCAAGCGCGGCTTTATGAACCCTTATGCCGTAAAAGCCTTTTCCGCAAAAAGAAGGAATCAGGGACGGATGAACATTTATGATT
>WQSQ01000023.1 GCA_009787775.1 Treponema sp. | reverse complement strand
AACGGAGAACGGAGAACGGAGAACGGAGAACGGAGAACGGAGAACGGAGAACGGAGAACGGAGAACGGCTTTCTAAGTTTTTCATATTTTGGCTCCTTTGTATAGTGGTCTTGTTTTCTTATTATGCCGGCTTTTTGAGGGAGTGTAAAGGGGGATTGAGGAATCAATCCGCTTCAAAACTTTCCGCGTCCCTTAAAAGCCGGAGCGATACCCATAACGGAAGCTGATAGAAATAATTGCTGCTTGAAAGACTCGCGTAACGTTTATTTAATTCATCGCTTTCGCTTATATAGATAAAAATGATATTGCCGTTTCCAAACTCCAGTATTAAACGGATATGATCAAATGACATGCCGGAAGCTCCGGCAGGATCGATAAAATCCTCGCCTTCGGCGTTTAAAACAAAGTTCACATATTCCTCTATTTTGCCCGCATCCGGATTTGATACACTGACGCCGGAGATTTCCCATCTCCTGTTTGAACGGCTGAAAACCTGAGTCTCTTCGCCGTTAATTACGGTTAACCTTTGGATATTGTTTATAGTAACATTGCCGCCTTCGCTTTCAGGGATTAGCCTTAGATTGTACCAGCTTGTAACAGCTCCTGTTAAATAAGACCTTACGCTGCTGTCTCCCGAACGCACTTCATTCTGGCCGGCTTTACGGAAATACGCTTCGTATCCCATAACATCATCATTTCCCATTAAAAGGTCAAGAAGCGCGGAATAATCATTGTAAAAAGTAATTCTTGACGCTCCGTTATTAAGACCGAAACGTTCATGCGCGGAAGAACTTGAAGAGCGCACCGGCCACGAAGAGCGTGTTGTAAAAACACTGATGAAATCTTCTATACGCGCATTACGCGCCGGATATTCATTATTAAATTGTTTAATAAACCATTGGTTGTTCTTCTTTATAAACTCAAGCTCGTCCCATCCTGTGTCAATAACCAGTCTGTTTACCCTGCCTGCTGTATTTGGATCAAGCCAGAGATGAGAGGCTGATTTTTCATTGTCCCTGTCGTAACTGAAAATAAAACTTCCCGCGTAGGCGGAAACAAGAACAGCAATCATTATTAAAAGGCAGATTAGGTTGTTTTTATAAGTCATTTTTCGGCTCCTTTACAGGACTTAAACTTTCTTCCTGCGCGGGCGAAGATTTATTTTCAACATTACGCGCAATCGATCTTCTTCTTAACGTGAAAAAAATACCCGCCGCGATTACAAAAAGCGGAATTATAACGACATTCACAGCCTGGGAAAAACGCATTGCCGCCGCCCGCCTTGTATCATCGGATATTTTGTCAAAGCGCCCTGCCTGCGGGAGCCTGCTTCTGATACCGATAATATCATCATCATTTACAAGCCAGTCCGCTGCCCGAAGAAGAAAATCAAGATTATGATGTTCACCGTAACTAATATTTTGTGTAGCGCTCAGAATATCACTCGCGAAATCGGAATCCCCGACTACAATGATCCGCGATTCTCTTGCGTGTTCCGGCATATCCGGAAGTTCTTCATCAGAGCCTTCGCGCTCAGGTTTTCCCGAACCGAAGAAAAAACTCGGAAAGGTTCCGCTCAGCGCCGCGCCTAATATTTTTACTCCCCTTGTAAGGTCTGCTTCCATCTCCAGCATGTATGAAACTTCAGGGTTAGTGTAAAGATACTCTCTTGCGGACCACGCATCGTTAGTACTTGTGAATAGAACATCCGCTTTTACCCCGGTAGGAGGGTACAATTCAAGAGGGCTTGCCCAGTAAAGATCGAGCCCGGAAAAACCGGAGCTGACAGGATGTTCGGGATTTCCTGAGGAAGGAAGAACGCCAATCCATAGCGGATAACGGGTGATTCTGTACTGGACGCCGCTTTGCGTCATTGTCTGATATTGCAATGTAAGCGCGTTTCGATCGAGCGCAAGTTCCGGCCTTATTACAGCGCCGTATGATCCAATCATATCCACAAGGCCGAGATCATTTTGCTGCCTTGCCTGCATTGTTCCGTAAGCGTCAACAAAAATCCCTTCAACTGCGAACAATACTTTTCCGCCTATTTGTATATACCTGTCGATTCTGTAAAGCGCCCATTCATCAAGAGTCTCAGCGCCTCCAAGCACAAATAACGCGGGAAGGGTATCCGGAATTTCTTCTCCCGGATTAAACACGCGCACCCTGAAACCGGCGTTATTCAAAATCATGTTAAGGTATGAAAAATCATCATACCACTGCCTGTAACTGTCGCCGGCAATTACTCCGATAAGGCGCTGCGTATCATATATCATCGAACGAATTCTTGATGTAAGATCATATTCCAAAGTGTCGGTGAAAATTACCCAGGGAAGTACTTCCACTTTATCAAGATATTCGATGATTATACCTGAATATACTGTAGTAAGGCTTGACTGATCCTGTTCGACATTTTGTATCTGGCGCGGCTGAAGCCCAAGTTCTTCAGCGGCTTTTGCCAAACCGGCTTTTACAGGATCTTTCACAGTCAGGCGAATCTTTCCCTTTGAGTATGTGACATACTCCATTAGAGTATCTTCTATCTCTCCTGGTGCCGGATCAAAAGTTCTTAGCCTGTCGGAAAGATAGTAAGTGATATTTACGATATCGGGTATTTCCCTGTGAAGGTTACGCGAAACCTGCGAGATTGTATACGCCCTGCTTTTGGTAAGATCGAGGCGGAACCATAAACGCCCGCTGACCATAAGCGCCAGAATAAAAACGGCAAGGGATAACGCGGTTATAATTATTGCCTGTCTTTTTGTCATAACCTATCTCCACTTCCTGAAAAGGACAACCTTTGTGTTGATATACAAAAACAAAGCTGTGCTTACCATAAAGAAGGCAAGGTCTCTTGAATCTATAAGTCCTTTTGTAAAACTTTCAAAATGAAAAGCCAGTGAAAAAAAGTTAATAAAGCCTGCAAGTCCATGCGGAAGATCTATAAATCTTGTTACCTGATCTATTAACATAACAAAAACCAAAACCACAGCGCTTCCCAGAAACGCGCTCGCCTGATTTTTTGAAAGACATGACATTAAAAGCCCAAGGGCTATCGCGCTTGCGCCTAACAAAAACGCGCCAAGATATTCGCAGAAGATCATTCCGCCGTCAAAATGCCCCAGCGGCAGCAAGGTTAACGGAAGGGGAATTGTCAGCAGCATCATTACACATAACACACTGAGAGCGGAAAAATATTTTCCCAGTACAAGATCCCATTCTGTAAACGGCATGGTTAATAAAAGTTCGACTGTTCCTGTTTTTCGCTCTTCAGCCCAGCTTTTCATGGTAATAACAGGAATAACAAAAATTAAAACCATGGGAAATATGGCGAAATATGGACGCAATGTCGCCTGATCGAGGGCAAAATACTGCTGAAAATAAAAAAGCCACGAAGAACAAAAAACAAGAAAAAAAACTACCGCTCCGTAAAACATGGGAGAGTTCAAATACTGAAAGATTTCTTTACGCGCGAGGATTAGAGCGCGGTAAGGTATATATTTATTCATTTACTGCGCTCCTTTGAATCATCCAGCTCATTACCGTTGTCGCTTGTAAGTTTTACAAAAATATCTTCTATGCTGAGTTTCCTGCGGTTCATCTGAAGTATCTTAAAGCCGCAATAAACGGCCCAGTCAAAAATACGCTCTCCTGCGTTTTCTCCCCTGTCCGCCGGAACAAAGAAACTGACGGGCACATAATCATTTTTTACCTCGCCGACATGCATATTTGTAACATTTCCAAGCAATTGCATTTTATCCCTGACAATTTCTATATCAGATTTATCAGCTGCTTTCTCACGGCATTTAATATCAAGCTCCCATGTGTCGCCGCCTTTCATGGTACCGGCGATCTCATCCGGGTTTCCGATGGCGGCGATACGTCCGTCGTTAATGATAAGCACCTGCGTACAGATCGCCTCAACTTCCTGTAATATGTGCGTGGAAAGAATAACGGTCTTTCGTTTACCAAGCTCCTTGATTAGCGAGCGTATTTCAATAATCTGATTGGGATCAAGACCTGTGGTCGGCTCGTCAAGAATCAAAATCGGAGGGTCATGAAGTATCGCCTGAGCTAGGCCTGTCCTTTGACGGTAGCCTTTGGACAGCGTTTCAATTTTCCTGCTTCTGTAAGAAGTAAGAGCGCATGCTTCAAGTGATTCATTTATAACACTTACGCGCTTTGACTTTGGAATAAAATGCGCCTGGGCGGTAAACTCAAGATATTCATCGACTGTAAGGTCTCCGTAAAGCGGTACATTTTCCGGCAGATAGCCAATCCTCTTTTTAATTTCCAGCGGATTCTCGTCTACAGGAATACCGTCCACAAGAGCGCTTCCGCCGGAGGGAAAATGAAATCCTGTCAATATTTTCATAACAGTGGTTTTACCCGCGCCGTTAGGACCTAAAAAGCCCAATACTGCCTTGTCACTGACAGAAAAGGAAACATCCGTAACAGCCTGCACGCTGCCGTATTTTTTGGAAAGGTTTTTAACTTCAATTTTAGCCTGTAAATCCATGAACTATCGATCCTTAAGAGAATAATGGGTACATGTAGAAGAAAAATTTTGCACAAATATCATCATTATTATATATATTTCCGTTTAAATATAAAAAAATCAAGGTTTAAGGGAGATATTTCGCTGCAAGAAAAATTAATATTAGCCTGAATATTCAATCGGAAAAACCATTCTGTCACGGCAAAGAACTGTATCAGGGAAGACTTCTTTTGCTTCGGCGAGAATTTGCTTAAGCTCAAACTCTGTGTAACGCGGACTGTAGTGAATAAGCGCGAGTTTTTTTATTCCTGTGGATGCCGCGGCTATTCTCGCGGCTTCTTCGGCTGTCATGTGCTTTTTTGCATGCGCGTCCTCGGCGATTTCCCTGGCGAACATTCCCTCACACACAAAAAGGTCTGAGCCGATTACATGCGTAGATATTTCAGGGATTGCAAGCGTATCCGTTACAAACGAAAACTTCCTTCCATTCCGCTGCGCGCCTACAACCTCGCCTGCGGTGATCACCCTGCCGTCATCAGTCTTTACAGTTTCCCCCTTCTGTAATTTTCCCCATAATTTTCCCATCGGGATATTTAAAGCATTCGCTTTATCAGGAAAAAATTCACCCGGGCGCATTTCTTCTTCAAGCGTATAACCGTAGCAGGGTTTGGTATGGGAAAGCGGGAAGCATCTTATATGAAACCCGTCGCCCTTGTAAACAATTCCCGGCGAAGTGATTTCCTGTACGATTATTTCATAATTGATATACATATCAAGCACGCGGCGGCTGGATTCGATATATTCGGCGATTCGCGGCGGCCCTATTATATAAAGCGGATCATCCCTGTCCACCTGCGAAGAAAGCATTAAAAGCCCTGGAATGCCTGTTACATGATCTGCATGCATGTGGCTGATAAAAATTACCGAGATTTTTTTCCAGCGCAGATTAAGCCGCCTCAGCGACACCTGCGTTCCTTCTCCGCAGTCAAAAAGAAAGAGTTCTCCTTCTCTCCTTAGCAGCACCGATGTTAAATGCCTGTTCGGAAGCGGCATCATTCCGCCGCAGCCGAGTATAAACGCTTCCAGATTCATTATGTGAAGTATAACTGTTTTAATGCCCTCATTAAAGCCATTAAGGCAATTATATCAATAAGGTTCGTAATTTTTCTAATTTCGGTCATGCAAAACGCTGGTTTTGCCCCATATATTTGCGGAGGAAAAATTATGAAAAAATGTTATCTTATGTTCGCAGCTCTTGTAATGCTTGTCTCATGCTGGACAGGGAATTTGCCGAATCTTGCCGATGAACTGGTTGTTATCGAAGAAACCCCGCTAGGCAGCGATGCGCTGACAAACAGCGAAATGTCGGCAAACAACGAAGCATTGACCAACGGAGAAACGCCGACTTACGGAGAAGCGCCAACAAATGGCGAAATGCCGACAAACAGCGAAACGCTTACAAATGATGAAGCGCCAACGAACGGCGAGATGCCGATTAATGGAGAAGCGCCGACAAGCAACACGGCGCCTGAAGACAGCGCGATATATGCGGATATTACGCCAGTTGTTTTTCTTGGTATAAGAACAGACGGTGAGGGTGTGATAGAGTTTGATTTTTCAAAACCGGTAACTGTTAAAGAGCTGAACTTCGAGCCTGCTTTTTCAATCGCTGCGCTGAAAAACGGCACTACTGTAAAAGTAACTCTGAATGAAAGCATACCGCTCGGAATACAGATAAAAGCAGTTCTGATTGCCGAAGACGAAAATAAAAACCTGGTTAATATATCAGAGACACTGTTTATAGAGAACAACAAAGCGCCGGAACTGACGCTCAACGAACTGTGTAATATTTCTCTTATTGACGGAGGTGCGGCAATAGCGGAGTTTATCGAGTTAAAAATAAAAAGCAGGGGTAATTTAGGAGCGGTGCGCGTCTTTATAACAGAGAACTCAAGTGCAACAAAACAAACTGTCTATCAGTTTCCTTCAGTTGAAGTTCAGAAAGACGATTATGTTGTCCTTCATCTGCGTACAACTCATCCTGACAGTGTAAATGAATGCGGTAATAATTTGGCAGAATCGGGAGGGCACAATTCTTCGCCAGCCGCACGCGATTTTTGGGTGCCTGGCGATGAAAAACTTCTTGATAAAAACTCAATCGTCTATGTGCTGGATCAAGATGATAAAATACTTAGTGCGGTAATGATTTCCGAAAACCCCGGTTCACCTTATCCGAATAGTTTTCTAAATAAAGCAGCCGCCTTTTTGCTGGAACAGGGCGCATGGACAGGAAATCCCGTAGACAGCAAAGCATCAACCAATACACGTACCATATGCCGTGATGAAAACCTGACAGTTAGTTCAAAGTCAAGCGCAGATTGGTATATCACAGCAATCAAATGCAAAACCCCTGGTACTGTAAATAACCCTACACGTTAATAAAAACAAAAGAAAAGAGCCGGAAGAGCCTGGTTTAATACCATCGCGGCTTCCGGTTCTTCCTGTTTTGGCAATGCTATCAGATTATGAATTTTAACCTGCTTCCTGCCCGATTGTAGTCGTCTCGTCATGTCCTGGATAGACCGCGGTATCAGGGTCCATTTCAAACAGCCGTTCAAGGCTTTTAAAAAGCTGTTCTTTGCTGCCGCCTGGAAGGTCGGTTCTGCCGTAGCCGTTTCTGAAAAGAGTGTCCCCTGTAAAAAGAAGATTAGAGTCTTTATTCCAAAAAGCGGCGCTGCCTGGTGTATGGCCTGGAAGATGCAGAACGGTAAAAGGGCCAATTTGCGAGCCGTCATCAAGAAGAATATCCGCGCTCGGCATATTCTGCCAGGACTTGTCGATAAACGATATATCGCCGAGCGCCGCTTTCGCGCTTAAACATTGAGTTTTATAGGCGTCTGGTCCGAGAAAATGCGAATCAAGGCGGTGAATGGCGATTTGCGGCCTTGGGTTAAAAGCGGCGGCAAGAGAGGGCACTGCGGCGATATGGTCAAAATGGCCGTGAGTGAGTAAGATATATTTGGGAGTAAGGGATTTTTCTTTCAGAATGGAAATTATCGTGCCAGCTTCATCACCGGGGTCGATGACAGAAACAATATCATCCGACTCAGTTATCCAGCAATTTGCTTCAATAGGGCCTAATACCAAATGAATAATATTTTTTATATGCATGGAGGATGATAACACGATAAATTCATTTTATCTACTGATTTTGTCAATTGTCGTTGTCTGGTATTTCGCTGTTCCCCTGGCGGGTGGCTATTATATCCGCTACAAATGGAGAAAGTTCAGAACCCAGTTTGTCGGCATGATGCTCAGCCCGCTTTTGGATTACCGGCGGTACAGGCAGGCAGACAGCGAAGGCAAGGTCTTCCGCTTTATGGGAGAAATCGAGTCCATAACGAACACTCATACGCTTTGGGTTAAAGGAAAGGATCTTACCATCCCCGTGTTATTGGAGCCGGAATCTGATTCGCATAACGGAGACTTGATAAAACAAAAAGACGCAAACGGAAATGCTGCACCTGTAAAGGCAAAATGCTATCTTTTACCCAAGCATGACGGAGAAGGGGAGCAGGACGCTCCTGAACAGATCCGCTGGAACCGCGTTTCTACACTGTCAGAAGGCATAAAGGTATTTGCCGGCGGCGAGCTTAAAATGCACAGTAACAGATTAATCTTTTCTTCTTCAAAGGAGAAACCGCTGACAGTAGTATTCTACAGCTGCCCTGACGATAAACTCACAGAAGGAATCATCCGCGCGGCGCGGACGCGCAACGAATACTGGAACAGCCTCACTCCGATATCGCTTGCGGTCGGCGCGCTCTCTCTTATTTACATAGCTTCCATGTATCTCAACCGTCCCGCCTATTTTTTATACTTTATCTGCGCGTTCGCGGCGGTATTTATACCGATTTTTCCGTTCCTGCCGCCTGGTATATTATTTACAGTGCTGTACCGCCGTTTTTCGTGGTACTCAAGAAGGCAGCGGATACACTCAGACCTTGCGTATTACAAACATCTGTCCGGCAATACCGAAAGTCAGGGTTCAGCCGCCGACCGTCCTCCTGAGATGAAACGTTACGCGGTTAGAGCTTATTCAACAGAAGTAATCGCATGGGTGCTGATGATAATGGGCGTGATTTTAAACATTATCTTTATGTTTTTGATCCTAATTTATCTCAGGATAATTTCGTTTTAGCTGTTCTCTTCGCTCTCGCTTGTTTTTGGTTTAGCGTAATTGACCGTCAGCGTTCTTCCCCGGAACCTGAGTTTTGAAAGCGTTTCGATAATTTCATCGGCCCTTGTCTCCCTAACCTGCACGAATGAGTAATTGTCGAGGATTCTGATGCTTCCGATGTCCTCTCTTTGCGCTGATGTTCTTGACATGATAAGGTTAATCAGGTCTCTTGGGTACAGCCTGCGGTTCTTGCCGATGCTGATAAAAAGCCGCTTTGATTCATCATCGTTCAAGAGAATATCCTGCGCGGGTTTTTCCGGAGCGGGTATGGCTTTTTCGCTTTTTTTTACCGAACGCTTCTCCGTATTCTGCGGATGAGGGGTTTCCCTTTGGTCATAATACATAAAGAGCCAGGCGGCTGCCCATGACCTTTTAAATAACGAGATTTCTTTTTTATACAACCTATAGTATTCGTGCAATTGACTGTTATCTGTATCAGAGTGTATCTTTCCCAGAATTGTTTCCAGGTTTCTTTTCGCTTTTTCCCTGTCCAAAACTAAAATCCTTTTTCCAGTGATAATAAACCATACCATATTTACCGGCGTCTATCAATATATAAATAAAAACGGGCAGAGAGTGAAAAATGATTATTATTCTGTTTGCAGCTTCTGTATTACGGTTGTTTTAACCGCCGCCTTCAATTTTTTGTATCGTTCCGTCAGAATTGTACTTAAGTTCCGTAACCTTAAGGCTGCGAAGCCATGTTTTTCCGCCTGAAGGAACGCAGTCGTGGTGGAAGAGATACCACTTTCCTTTGTACTCAGTAATACAATGATGAGTCGTCCAGCCGACAACAGGGGTCATTATCACTCCGCGGTACGCAAACGGCCCGTATGGATTGTCTCCTGTCGCGTAGCATAAAAGATGAGTATCGCCTGTAGAGTATGAAAAATAATATTTGCCGCGGTATTTATGCATCCATGAAGCTTCAAAGAAACGGCGCTTTGTATCTCCCGCGGCAATGGGTTTTCCGTCTTCGTCCAGCAGCAGGACAGCTCTCGGTTCTTCGGCAAACTGAAGCATGTCGCCGCTTAACCGGGCAACCCTCGGGCAAATGGCCGGTTCGTCCTTAGCAGGATAGAAAGCGCCGTTTTCAAGGGCTTTATTGTCTCTATAGCGCTGAAGCTGCCCGCCCCAAAGCCCGCCGAAGTAAATATAATACCGGCCGTCATCTTCAAATACACAGGGGTCTATACTATAACTGCCGCGAATCGGATCGCTTTGGGGAATAAACGGCCCTTCAGGATTATCCGCGCAGGCCGCGCCCAGGCGGAAGACATCGTTCTTGTCCTTAAGCGAATAATATAGAAAATACTTGCCGTTCTTGTACGCAGCATCGCTGTCCCAAAGCTGGCGTCCTGCCCAAGGAATATCTTTTACATCGAGGATTACCCCGTGATCGGTAACCTCGCCGTTCTCGGCATCGTCCGTCGAAAAGACATGATAGTCCTTCATGTTAAAATGATCGCCTGAGTCATTTTCGCTGACACCGCTCTCCCAGTCATGGGAGGGGTAAATATACAATTTGCCCTTAAAAACATGAACAGCAGGGTCCGCCATATAGTCGTTTGGAATTAAATACCGCATGGTTTTAAGGTATCAGGAAACCGGCGGTTAATCAAGGGAACCCCCCGGAGTACATTCCGAATTTCCCGGATTGCACTCCGGACTCCCCGGATTGCACTCCGAACTTCCCGGAGTACGCTCCGAACTCCTCGGAGTACGCTCCGAACTCCTCGGAGTACACTCCGAACTCCCCGGAGTACACTCTGAACTCCCCGGAGTACACTCTGAACTCCCCGGAGTACACTCCGAACTCCCCGGAGTGCAATCCGAACATCCCAGAGTACACTCCGGACTATGCCGTCCGCTCCGCGGGCGGTTTTGGGAGTGTCCGCGTTTGTCCGGTGTATGTGTAAAAACAATCCGGGGGTTCGCGGATTGGCTCCGAAAACCCCCGAAAAAGGCCTTTATTGGACGGATTATTGCAGCGGCTGGCGCGCTTTTATCTCCAGGTTACTTTAATTCTTTACTATGCGGATACGCCGCGTTATAGAATGTTGCCCATTGCGCGTCAATCCAGCTGTTCGGATTGCCTTTGGGAAGTCCAGTTACATTCCATTTTCCTTCCCAGTATTCAATCTGTTCATCCCATTCGAGGTGTTTTTCAGTACCATTGCCTGTAGGAGTACCTGATAATTCATACCTACCATAAATTCCTACTTTGTAATCATTCTGCAGCTTGGGCGTTAGTTTATCCCATGTGCTTGTATCCAGTTTTTCCGGTTCTTTGCAAGCGGCAAAAGCGAACCCGATTATCACTGCTAGAGCGATAACTATAACAATCTTTACTGTGCTTTTCATATACACTCCGTTCTGCGGCAGCCTTTGTAAGCCAGGCGGTCCGCTGTTAATATGTACCGCTCTTATAAGCGGCAATTGCCGTTACACGGCAAAAATAACGGCGTACAGGACTTGCGATCCTCTCCCGCCTATTATCTCAAAAAGAATGACCAAAGGCTCATGTTTTTAAATCCTGATGAAAACAGTTTTATGCTCTGACATTATTATAACATAATTGTGAAGATTTTACCAAGGGGGCAGGGCAGGAACAACTGAATTTTGCGCAGGATTCTTTTATATGGCAGCGCGGACAAAGACGCGTACCATTGTATATTCTTATTTAAGAAAGTATAGTGGTTAATCATGGACTCAGTAATTCTCGAAAAAGCGTATGACCCTAAATCCTTCGAGGATCGTATCTACTCCCTTTGGAAGGATTCAGGCGCTTTTGCACCTAGTTGCGCTGAAAATAAAGAGCCGCCCTTTGTCGTGGTAATTCCTCCACCGAATGTTACAGGCGTTCTGCATCTCGGACACGGTTTAAATAACAGTCTTCAGGACATTATCGTCCGTTTTCACCGCATGAGGGGAGTCCCGGCTCTTTGGGTGCCCGGTACCGATCACGCAGGCATTGCGACACAGCATGTGGTTGAGCGCAAATTAAAAGAACACGGAAGAGACAGGCGTGAACTCGGGCGGGAAAAGTTCATAGAAGAAACATGGAAAGTTAAAGAAAAACACCACGCTGTTATAACAAGGCAGCTTGAGAAAATAGGCGCGAGCGTTGACTGGAGCCGCGAACGTTTCACAATGGATGAGGGCCTCTCCCGCGCGATGCGCGAAGTATTCGTATCCCTTTACGAGCGCGATCTTCTTTACAGGGGAAGCTATCTTGTCAACTGGTGCACCTCCTGCGGCACCGCCTTAGCTGACGACGAAGTAGAACATGAAGATACCGCCGGAAAGATGTATCACATCAGATATTACTTAAAGGATCGGGGAACAGAGAGCGATTATATTGAAATTGCCACAACAAGACCGGAAACAATGTTAGGTGATACAGCAGTAGCGGTTCACCCTGAGGATGAACGCTACGCCGGATTAAAAGGAAAAATGTTGAGCCTTCCCCTGTGCGGCCGCGATGTTCCCTTGATTTTTGACCCGTATGTCGAGCGCGCTTTTGGAACAGGAGCGTTAAAGGTAACTCCCGCCCATGATCCCAATGACTGGGAGCTAGGCAAAAAGCACAATCTGGCGTGCATTAACATACTTAATCCCGACGGTACATTAAATGAAAATGTACCGGAAAAATACAGAGGACTTTCGGTTAAAAAAGCCAGAGAAGCTGTAATCGAAGATTTAAAAGCAGGCGGTTTTTATATAAAAGACGAGCCCCTTAAACACTCTGTCGGACACTGCTATCGCTGCCGCACGGTAATCGAACCATTCCTTTCGGAGCAATGGTTTGTAAGAATGAAACCGTTGGCTGAAAAAGCTCTTAAGTGCTGGCAGAAGGGTGAAATTGTTTTTTATCCGAAAAAATGGGAAAACACCTATAAACACTGGATGGAGAATATAAGAGACTGGTGTGTCAGCCGCCAATTATGGTGGGGCCACCGTATCCCAGTGTGGACTTGTGCCGACTGCGGTCATCTGACAGTAGCGCGCAGCGATCCTGACTTTTGCTCCTCCTGCAGAAGCAAAAATATCGAACAGGATCCGGATGTCCTTGACACATGGTTTTCCAGCTGGCTTTGGCCGTTTAGTACTCTAGGATGGGATAAAGCTGGCTGCACTACAGACGATCTTGAAAAATATTACCCTACTACAGCGCTTATCACAGCTTATGACATCATCTTCTTCTGGGTAGCGAGAATGATAATGGCAGGGCTTGAGTTCACGGGCAAAGCGCCGTTCCGCGACATTTACATTCACGGGCTTGTGCGCGACAAACAGGGACGAAAAATGAGCAAGTCCCTCGGTAACGGCCTTGATCCTCTTGAGCTTGTAGATGAGTTCGGCGCGGACGCGATGAAGTTCACTCTTGCCTTCATGTGCGCGGCGGGACAGGATGTTCTCCTTGACAAAGAATCTTTTAAAATGGGTTCAAAGTTCGCGAACAAGGTCTGGAACGCAAGCCGCTATATTCTGATGAATCTTGACGGACGTACGTTAGTTGAAAATCCAGAGCTAACCGCGGCAGACAGATGGATTTATTCGCGCCTTAACAGCGCGGCAAAAACCATGAGAGAAGCGTTCTTCTCCTACCGTTTTAATGACGCTGCCATCACAGTTTACGAATATTTTTGGAATGATTTCTGCGACTGGTATGTAGAAGCGACAAAGCTATCAATGAAAGACAGCGGTAATGTGTGTTCCTCTGATGCTGAAAAAGACCGCGCCACGTCAGTTTTGCTGGATGTGCTGACAGAATCGCTTCGTTTGCTTCACCCCCTTTTGCCGTTTGTTACAGAAGAGATTTATCAGAAAATCAGGGGAGCGGGGATCAAGGAGCAGGGCGCAAAGCTGCTGATAACTTCTCTTTATCCTGAGTACATGGAAGCGCGTAATTCACCAGAGGAGGAAAGGAAATTCTCTTCTCTTCAGGCGCTTGTTGGAATGATCAGGACAATGCGAAGCGAATGCGGGATAACGCCTGATAAAAAGCTGCGTGTAATGATTCGTTCGGGCGAAGATACCGAAAAACCATTTAAAGACAACGAAGGGCTAATCAAGCTTCTTGCAGGAATTAGTGAGTTAACAATAGAAAAATCAGGAGAAGCCAGCCGTCCCGCGGGTTATATCGGAATGGCAGGGAACGGTTTTGAAATTTTTGTATTCGCCGCAGATGCAGTCGATACAGCAGCGCTGAAAAGGAAATTTTCAAGCGATCTTGAAAAAGATAATAGATATATCGAAAGTCTTCGCGCTAAACTTGCAAATGAGCAATTTATAAAAAACGCGCCGCAGGAACTTGTCGCGGAGCAAAAGTATAAACTGGAAGAAACACTTCTTCGTATTGAAAAATTCAAGCTATATTTGAGGGATTTGTAAATGACCACAGAACAAATGCAGCAGCTGGTCGGAACGCGTCTTGCCCCCTACATTCAAATAGCTACATATTTGATAGGCAAATCGCGCGAAGGCGGCGGCAATATGTTCCGCCATCAGCTTGACACAATGTCGATTCTAATCGACTACGGTTATATCGACCCTGTACTGTTAAAAGCGTCTCTGGTTCATGATGTGCTGGAAGATATCCCTGAGTTTAACCATAACATTATGCTTTCCATTGATTTTGAAAGCCATGCAGTCTACAATCTTGTTCTGGAAGTTACACGCAAGCCAGGAGAGTCAAAGCCTGATTTTCTTTTACGTATAAGCGACTGCGGATCAGACATGGCAAAAATTCTTAAAGTAGCCGATCGTATTTCAAACATGATTTCACTTGGTTTTGTAAATAATCTCCCTTTTGTGGAACGCTATATCAATGAAACAGAAAGATATCTTCTCCCGCTCGCGGCAAAAGTTGATTATAATATGAACAGGGAGCTGACAGATCTGGTAAGCTCCAGGCGAAAATACCTGGAAGACTTCCGCAATTTAAGCAGCAAAAAATAATGCTGCAGAATATAAACTCACCGCAGGAAATAAAAAAACTTCCAGTTCGGGAATTAAACCGGCTTTCAGATGAAATAAGGGATAAAATAGTATCTGTTGTTTCGGGCAACGGAGGGCATTTAGCGTCAAATCTCGGCGTTGTGGAGTTAACAATCGCGCTGCATTATGCCTTTAATTCACCGCAGGACAAAATAATCTGGGATGTCGGACATCAGTGTTATGCGCATAAACTGCTTACAGGCCGGTTTGAATCATTTAAATCGCTCCGCAAAAAGGACGGCCTTGCGGGTTTTCCCAAACGCAGCGAAAGCCCGCATGATGTATTTAATACAGGGCATGCCTCAACCTCAATTTCAGCGGCGCTCGGCATTCTTGCGGCAGAACGTATACAGGGCGGTAAGGGACATTCCATTGCGGTAATAGGAGACGGAGCTCTGACAGGCGGCATGGCATATGAAGCGCTCTCTCATGCGGGACATCTCGCTCTTCCGTTAATTGTAATCCTCAATGACAATAAAATGTCCATCAGCCGCAATGTTGGCGGATTGTCCAAATATTTAAGCCGCCTTTCCATGAAAGCAAAATATCAAACCTTTCGCCGCCACTTTGACGCAATGGCAAAAAATATCCCTTTTATCGGAGAGGCATTTTTCAGCATTGTTCTGCGTCTCAAGCGCGCTGTCAAGGCTGTGTTTTACATTGACAACTTTTTTGTTGATCTTGGATTTGAATATGTCGGGCCGATCGGAGGGCACAATATTCAGATGCTTCTTGATGTTTTTAATGATGTAAAAAAACTTAACCGGCCTGTTGTTATTCATGTAATTACACGCAAAGGAAAAGGATACAGTTACGCCGAATATGATCCTGACAGTTATCACGGAGTAGGCTCTTTTTCAATTGACGGCGGCATTGAAAATGCCAATAACACAAGAAAAGGCGTTAGCGCAAACAGCATGGAATCCGGTAATTCGCAGGATTTAATTAAAGTAAAAAGTTTTACACAGTGTTTCTCTGAAACCCTTATGGAAATAGCCGCAAAAGACAGACGAATAGCCGCTGTTACAGCAGCAATGCAGACAGGAACAGGGCTTTCAGGTTTTGCGCAAAACTTTCCTGATCGTTTTTTTGATGTCGGCATAGCGGAAGAACACGCTGTTACTTTCGCCGCCGGCCTGGCCGCGAACTCTCTTCGTCCGATAGTGGCGGTATATTCTACCTTTATACAGCGCGCTGTCGATCAGATAATACACGACATATCCCTTCAAAAATTGCCTGTAATTTTCGCGCTGGACAGAGCAGGACTTGTAGGAGCAGACGGCGAAACGCATCAGGGGCTGTTTGATATTTCAATCTTCAGAAGCGTACCCAATATGACATTACTTGCGCCTGCGTGCGAAAATGAACTAAGGTTAATGCTTGATTGGGCGGTTAACATAGAGCAGGGACCGGTTATTATTAGATATCCCAAGGCTTACTGTCCGCAGTATGCTGACGCTTTTTCGCAGCCGCTGGAAAGAGGGCGCGGAATCTGGATAAAGAAAAGCGATAAAAAGGATGTGTGTCTTGCTTTTACCGGAAGCCTTTACAGGGAGGTAAAAGAAGCGGCTGAAATATTAAAAGAAAACGGGATTGATGCCGCCCTTTACAATCTTCGTTTTTTAAAACCGATCGATGAATGTTATTTGACAGATATAATGAATAGTTTCAATCTTGTCTGTTTTATTGAAGAAGGAATAAAAGAAGGCGGTTTCGGCGAATATGCCGCCTCTTTGTCCCAGAATAGAAAATGCAAAGCAAAAATTGCAGTTTTGGCAGTAGAAAGCTGCTTCCTTGAAAAAGAGATGGCACTGGGTATGAGGGAAGAATTACTGGCCAAAAGCAATCTTGACGGCAGAAGCATAGCGGACAGGGTAAACTGTTCACTGCAGGTAAATTATATGTTATAGTGAAAACATGGAGATTTTCCAAAGGCTTCATTCAATTTTCGAATTTATCCGCCCTGTTCTTGATGTAGCCCTTCTTGCTTTTATTTTATACAAAGGTTACGGTCTCCTTGAGAAAACACAGGCTCTTCCTCTTGTTAAAGGAGCTGTTTTTCTTGCCCTTGTCTACGGCGTCGCATTCCTTTTAAACCTTACCACCCTGCGGTGGGTTCTTACAATTATTGCTCCGGGGCTTTTTATAGCAATCGCAATCGTATTCCAACCTGAACTGCGCAAAATATTCATGCAGCTCGGACAGACGGATTTCTTCAGGCCGAATACAACTGCACAGATGGGAAAACTTGACGCTGTAGTTACCGCGGCTGAGCTTCTATCACAGCGAAGACGCGGAATGCTTGTTGTTTTTCCGAAGAAAATCAATCTTAAAAATATCATTGATACAGGTACAAAGATCAATGCCGAAATTTCTTCAAGCCTTATAGTCGCCATCTTTGAGTTTGACGGCCCGCTGCATGACGGGGCAATGGTAATACAAAACGGAAAAATTGCGGCGGCAGGCTGTTTTCTGCCCCTTACAGAAAGGCAGGATATACGTAAAAATTTCGGAACACGCCACAGGGCAAGTCTTGGTATGGCGGAACAATCCGACGCTGTTGTTTTGATAGTTTCCGAAGAATCTGGAGCTGTATCGCTTGCCTATGACGCAAAACTCTATTACGATTTGTCCACCGCGGAGGTTACGCGCAAATTAATGGAACTGCTTGGGCCGCAACCCAACGCGCGAACCGGCGATGCGGATGGCGCGAATGATGCTTCTCTTGCCAGGGGAGACAAAAATGAATCTTCCCTGCAGGCAGCAGATCAAAAGGATTCCGCTGTAAAAAACAGGGAGGTTCTTGTTGAATAGAACAAAACTCCTGGAATTAATTACGGAAAAATGGCCTATTAAAGTTCTGTCTCTTTCGGCTGCGATACTTATTTCTGTTTTTTACAGAATGAGTACCCTGGAAACCCGTTTTTTTACAGCGCCCATACAAATAGAATCCAGCGAAATTCTTGTTCCAGCAGATGTTTTTGCAAGCTCTGTAAGGGTATCGCTGAGGGGAGAAGCGGATGGAATACATCAGATTCTTGAAGAAGATATCGAAGCCTATATTGACCTTGGAAGATACACAGCTGAAGGCAGCTACAGAGTGCCTGTGCAAATCAGGAAAAAGGGAAGCGCGCTTGGAATTGAACCGCTGGGAATATCCATCCTTCCTGCAGAAATCCAGGTGACTCTGGAACAAAAAATTATGCGGAACATTCCTGTTTTTCCTGAATTATCCGGAACAGTAGCCGAAGGGTATGAGCTGACATACCAGTCATTGATCCCCGGCAGTGTTGTTATCGAAGGGCCGCGCAGTGTTCTTGACAGCCGCATTGTGTTTAATACAGAAACAATCAACCTTGACAGGCGCTATGATGATTTTACCGTTATGGTTAACATAATTAACAATAATCCGTTAATCACAATTCAAGGGAGCAGGATGCTGGAATTCCGCGGGTTTATTAACCGCATAGCGCGCGAAGAGCAAAGTGTGCGCAGCACAGGGGTTGCGCGCGAAGTACCTGTACCGGAAAGACAGATAATTACAGAAGAGGCAAATGAAGATAATAATGTTGAAATTCAACAAGGAACCTCGGCCGATCTGCAAAACCCTCAGCCTCAGGATTTGGAAGACTCCCTCAATGAGGCTGAAACCGGAGCTGATGAATAATGATTACCGGAATCGGCGTTGATATTGTTCAGGTAAAACGCATGGAAAGCTGGCTTGAAAATACAAAACTGCTGGAACGGTATTTCAGCCGCGAAGAACTGTCTTTAGTCCGCTCAAAGGGAAAAGGCGCTTCCAGCAGCCTCGCTGCAAGATTTGCGGCTAAAGAAGCGTTCGGTAAAGCGCTCGGAACCGGCTTTTTAAATATCTCTCTTAAAGACATTACAATCTCCGCGCTGCAGAACGGAAAACCGGATGTCAGATTATCCGCAACCGCGCAGAAAGCGTTTGAAGAATCAGGAGCGCAGAAAATACATATTTCGCTTTCTCATGAAAGAGAAAACGCAATTGCCATGATTGTTTTGGAGGGAACATAATGGGAAAAAAAGTTGAAGAAGAAAAAGAATTAAAGATAACTTTTCAGTCAAAGAAGGAATATGAATGTCCTGTATGCAGCACAGTGTTCCGAAAAGAAGAACTGCTTTCAGGCGGCGGCAGATTAATTGCAGGACAGCTTACAGAAGAGCTTCACAGGCTGTACGAGCCGTCCGCGAAATACGGAGAAATCTATCCTCTTGTATACCAGGTTATTGTATGCCCCAATTGCTGGTTTTCATCCATGGAAACGGATTTTACGCTATTGCCGAAAGAGAACATCAAGACAGCAAGAGATGATATAAATAACAGAAAAAAGGAAACAACCCTGATTTTTCCTTCATTGAATTATCAGGAGAACCGGACGCTGATGGAAGGCGCCGCTTCGCATTATCTTGTCCTGCGCTGTTATGATTTTTTCGGTAAACCGGCTTCCCCTACAATTAAGCAGGGACTTGCTTCCATTCGCTGCGCATGGCTTCTTGACGAACTTGACAAGAAATTCCCGCAGCAGCATTATGACTGGCTGGGCACTCTCTTCAGGAAAAAAGCCCAATACCTTTATAACGAAGCGCTTTCCCGCGAACAAAGCGGCAGGGAAACCCTTTCAGGCCTTAAGGCGTTCGGCCCTGATACCGATAAAAATTATTCATACGAAGGAATGCTGTATATGTGCGCGTATCTTCGTTACAAGTTCGGCCCTGCCAACAGCCCGGAAGAAAGAAAGACCTCGCTGGAAGAAGCACGCCGTACAATAGCAAAGCTTTTCGGTATGGGAAAATCATCCAAAGATAAACCAGGCGCATTCCTTGAACAGGCAAGAAAACTTTATGACACGATAAATAAAGAATTGTCTGAAAATGAATAGAAACATAAAGCTGACAATCGCGTATGACGGAACGGATTTCTGCGGATGGCAGAGACAGGAAAACAACAGGAGTGTTCAGGAAGAAATTGAAAAAGCTCTTGAGAAAATACACAGCCATCCTGTAAACCTTGCCGGTTCGGGCAGAACAGATTCAGGCGTGCACGCGGCAGGACAGGCGGCGAACTTCTTCACTGATATCGGCAGCATGGAAGCCGGGCGCTTTGTTCCCGCGCTTAACTCCCTTCTGCCGCGTGACGTGCGTATCCTTGACGCCTGCGAAGAGCAGGATAATTTTCATGCCCGTTTCAGCGCAAGAATGCGTACCTACCGTTATCAGTTTGTTTTTTGCTGTGGCGCAACGAATCCAGCCATGCCGCACGAGAGCCGCTACCATCTGCCATTGCACCGCTATCCGCGCATCGGCATCCTTAACGCTTACGGCAGGCTTTTATCAGGTGAAACCGACTGCACCATATTCGCGGGCGCAGGAGACAACGCGCTTACCGAAGATAAATCAAAAAACCGTTATATCTACAGAGCGTATTTTTATATTGACAGGAACACTCTTGTGTTTGAGATATGCGCCAACGCTTTTCTACGCAATATGGTGCGTTCTGTCGCGGGGACTTTTCTGCATTATGAAGAAACCCTTACTCCTCCTGAAAAACTGCGGGAAATAATAGCGTCGGGAGAACGCTCCCTTGCAGGTCCAACCCTTCCTCCCCGCGGACTTTTCCTGTGGAAAGTGGAGTATTGAATACAGATTTTTAACAGAAGAAAATTGAGCTTTTGCTTTTGCGGCTTGCATTGTCTTCATAATGCCGATATATCTTGTTTGGCCAAATTGGTCAAGATAATAATTAATTTGTTAATCAATTTGTAACACCCTATTATTCAAGTCTGTAACAGCCTTTTATTCCAGTCTGTAATAGCCTATTATTCAAGTCCGTAACAGCCTATTACTCAAGTCCGTAACAGCCTATTACTCAGGTATGGAACAGACTCTTATTCCAGTCCGGAGTGGCACCTTTATAAGTAAGTCCGGCAGCTCTTAAAGCAAAAAAAAGACCGCTCAACGAGCGGCCTCTTTTTTAACTTGTTCGTTTTTTTAGAACTTGATACCTACGCCGAGAGAAGGTTTAACAAGCCAGTTGAGAGATAAACCCATTGTCTGCCTTGTTTGGCCTTCTTCTGTAATTCCATCATAGTCATACCCAGTCTGTCTGAGTATACGAACAAAATCGAAGGCTACATTAGTGCGGCTGAAAATATAGATGTTTGAGTCAAAGTGGAACTGAACGCCCAAGCCGAGCGCGAGACCAATCTGCCAATCCTGTGTTTTCAGTACATAACCTGAACCACTTGCCTCACTACCGCCGCTTAAACCAGCGCCATTCCATGATTCATCCGAGAAGAAATAAACATGAGGGCCGATAAACAACGGAATTCTCAACTGTCCTTTGTTGTAAAGATAGAATTGGGGTCCCAGGTAAACATTAAACCCAAACATGCTGAGGAAATTCGCGTCAGTTGACGATATTCCTATCACTTTGGCGCCGTAGAATACATCCAAATCCACAACTGCGCCCATCTTCTGTGAAAAATTAAAGTTGAATGTAAGTCCGATGGAGGTGCTGGCTGTTACCGGTTTGTCATACTCTTCATATACAGCCTTGTTAAACTGGCCGTTGGTCCAATGAATCGGGAATCCCACGCCGATCTCTACATCAAAAAACTCGATGTCCTGGGCAAACGTTATGCCCGCTGCCAGTGCAAACATTACCAGCAAAAATGATACTTTTCTCATCTCTTTCTTTTCTCCTTTCTAGTTTTGTTTTTACATGAATAAAACATTCATTAACTAATGATATATAGCAGCATTTATTTTTGTCAAGAAGAAAAATAAAAAAATAACAAATTTTTTGTTATAATTTTTTTAGTTAAATTTTCTTTCTTCCAGCGTTAGTTTCGCTGCGGCGCGTACCGCGCGGGCTGATTCTTCGCTAATCCGGCATTTTTGGGCCATTTCCGCAGGTTCGCAGGCGGCTATATTCGCTATGGATTCATAGGTTTTCATGATGGAAACTGCCCTTTTTGGGCCGATTCCTTCCACGGATTCCAGTATTGGAAAGAAAATATCCCTGGACCTAAGCTTTTTATTCAAATTTGTGGCAAAACGGTGACATTCGTCCCGTACATGCTGCAATACCTTTAATGCTTCCGAACGGCGGGATAAAATAACCGGCTCTTTCGCTTTTGGCAGCCATATTTCTTCCTCGCGTTTTGCAAGCCCGATAAGGCCGCAGTCCATGCCAAGTTCGTCCAGAATACCCCTGGCAGCGTTTACCTGCCCTATACCGCCGTCTACCAGCACTAAATCTGGTAATTCATTCCCTTCGCGTATCTGGCGCGAATAGCGGCGTCTTACAGCTTCGCGCATGGCTGCGAAATCGTCCACTACCCCGATTACGGTACGCAGCTTAAAATGGCGGTAATTTTTCTTGTCAGGAACCCCGTTTTTAAAGGAAATAAGGGAGGCAACCGGGTGTTTTCCGTCCAATTGCGCGATATCAAAGCCTTCTATCCTCTCCGGTCTTGTTTCCAGGTCTAAAAGCCGCATAAGCTCATCAAGAGCGGGCCCTGCGCCTCTTTCTTTAAGCCTCTTTCGCAAGTCCTCTGCAGCGTTCTGTTTTGCCATGGCCAGAATAGCGGCATGATGCTTTTCTTCCGGTATTAACAGCTCCGGCTCCCTGCCGAATTTCTCCTTAAACCAATTAATAGTTAAGTCGAATTCATTCTTAATTCTTAAATTTGATTGAAGAAATATCTTTGCAGGAGGCGGTCTTGAAGGTTCATAATATGTTGTAATGAACTGCTCAAGAGATTCCGTTTCATCGGCGGCGCTGCGGGTGCGGTAGAGGTCTCTTCCTGTCATTTTGCCGCCGCGCATGGAAAAGACGGTAAATGTAGCGAGTACTCCCTCCGCGGCCCATGCGATATAGTCCCTGTCTTCGGGGTTTAAATCTTCTACAGAGCTGTCTTCGCCGGCAAGGCTTTCAATCGCCCTGATTGTATTCCTGATGTGCGCGGCTCTTTCAAACTCAAGCGCTCTTGCCGCCTCGTGCATCCGGGAAGTAAGATCAATGATCAGCGAGTCTGTTTCGCCCGCCAGCATTTTTATTACACTTTGTACATGCAGAGAATAATCATGCGCACTGATTTTTCCGCAGCACGGCGCCATACAGCGGTTTATGTGGTAGTACATGCACGGCCCGTTTTTTTTTATTGACTTGCATTTGCGCAGGGGAAAAAGTTTGTCGATTAACTCCATCATTGTGTTTACATTCTGCACGTTTGTAAAAGGCCCAAAGTAGAGACTTTCGTCATTTATTATGCGGCGGGTTCTGAAGATACGCGGAAACTCTTCGTGTGTTATGCGGATAACAGGATAGGATTTACCGTCTTTAAGATTAATGTTGTACTTGGGAGAATGCTGCTTTATGAGCGTGTTTTCAAGAAGAAGCGCGTCATATTCGCTTGGGACAATGATTGTTTCAAAAGACCTTATGTGGCGCATCAGAGTAGATGTCTTAATATCTTTCTCGCCTGTGAAATATGATTTAACGCGGTTTTTTAATGACTTCGCCTTGCCGACATAAATGATTTGTCCGTCGCCGTCCTTCATGATATAAACGCCTGGTTCTGTCGGAGCGTCAAGGGCTGCAGCTTTTAATATTTCAAGAGGGGATATTTCGTCTAACCCTGCGGCCGGACTCATCTGCGGTTCAATGTAATTTTCCGTATCAATCATGTCAATTTTTGCCGATATATATACATAAAATCATGAAAAAAGCATTAATTTTCATTTTAACAGTATACATCTTCCTGTTTGTTTCAGGTAGCCTTTTTGCTGTCGGAGAAAAAACAATTTCAATCGGCGGAAGCGCGGCATGGAGAATTGCAGAAACAAGGACCGGAATTACGGAAACAAGAGCGGTAAGGCCAAATCCTGTATTGATGTTGTCAGCCGCCGCGGATATATCCGCAGCGGGTTATCAGACTGTTTACGGAGTGCTGGGAAATTATTCACGGCTTTCGCAAACAGCGCTGGACATGTCTGTCTCTTTTGACGAAAGCGAGCCCGGCCTTTTCAGGGATGCTGCCGGAAATTACAGGGTTTCCGCCGCAAGCGGCACAGCGTCTTTGGACCGCACATACGCGAGAGAGGGCATAGGCGCAGTTCTTTTTGAATCATCTCCTGTCAGTATTGCCCCTAACAGCCGCAGCGCTCTTTTCGCGCCGGGGAACAGCATCGGGGATTTTACAATCGAGTTCTGGGTTTATCCCCTTCATATGGAAAACGGCGAGAGAATCCTGTCATGGACAGCGTATCATTTGGGAAGCAGCGGCAATTCGGTTCAGCGCGTCAGCTGCTTCTCTTCGCGTAACAGATTTACATGGTCGTTTGATAATTTCTTTGCTGTGGGAAACGGCCTGTCTTATAAAAGCATTGAGCTTTCAGGGAATACTCCCATTATTCCCGGGACATGGAGCCATCATCTGGTAAGATTTGACGCGGTAACCGGAATGGTTGAATATCTTGTAGACGGGAGAGCAGAATCGATTGTTTACGCTACACCGACAGGACGGGAAAGCAGTGAAGTATATACGCCTGTTATCGGAAGCAGCGGCGCTTTCCTTCTGGGAGAGCGTTTTTCCGGTCTTATGGACGAACTTAGAATCTACAGCGCATTTGTACACAGACAGTCTGTTCAGAAATATCCTGTTTCGGGCGGCAGAATGGAAACCGCTGCCATTGATTTAGGTGATAACTTAAGCTCCGTTATCAGAATTGACGCGGCAGGAGGCAGCACAAGCATTAGGGGAGCGTCTGTTTATAATGAATTCAGGGAAAACGGAAGATTCAGATTCTCCGATGATTCAGAGATGAATTTCTTTATCCGCACAAGCGATAATCCCTATTTGCTGAACAGCAGCCGGTGGGCTGTCTTTACGCCGGGCCTTCCCATTACAGGAATAACCGGCCGTTATGTGCAAATAGCCGTTGATTTTTATCCTTCGGCGGACGGGGAGAGCAGTCCCTATCTTGATGAACTGCGTATTGTTTACCTGCCGGGAGAGCCGCCTTTGCCGCCGCGCAATTTAACCGCTGTTGCGGGGGACGGAACAGTATCGCTTCACTGGAGGCATAGTCCTGGTATCAGCGTAACAGGGTATCTTGTCTACTACAGCGCAGTACGGGGCGAACTTTTTGGAAACGATGCCGCGCAGGGGCCTTCGCCCATAGATGCCGGACTGGCAAACAATATATTAATAAGCGGTCTAAAAAACGGTACGCTGTATTATTTCAAGGTAGCTGCCTACAATAATAAAACAGGGGAATTAAATTACCATGCGGGAGAATTTTCCTCAGAGGCAACCGCGCGCCCGCTTACAGGTTTGGCGCAATGAACAATAATCAAGATACAAATTATATAGCTCCTCCGCTGCAGAATAATTTAACCGGAAAAATAAGGAACTATATAGCACAGATGCCAAGCCTCCCTGTATCAGCCAATAAAGTTATGGAAATATGCGGTAATGTTAATGTTAATCCTTCGGATTTAAATAAGGTTATTTCTCTTGATCCTGTTTTAACGGGCAAGATACTCCAATTGATAAACTCCGCTTATTACGGACTTGGAACTCATGTCAGATCTCTTGTTAAGGCAATTACAATGCTGGGCCTTAATACAGTTAAGAACCTTGTTTTATCTACCGCTGTTCTGGGCATTCTGCAGAAAAACAGGGAGCAGAACGGGATTGATATGAACGGTTTCTGGCATCATTGTCTGTGTGTCGGAGTAATATCCAGACTTCTTGCGGCAAAACAGGGAGTCGAAGCTGGTCTTCATGAAGAATACTTTACAGCCGGTTTGTTACACGACATTGGAAAGGTTCCGATCAACGCGGTTTTATCTTCGGATTATACGCGTTTGGTTACTGATGCCGATCTTGAGAAAAAGCCTCTTGTTGCCGCGGAAAATGAAAAACTGGAAATAAATCACTGCACTGCCGGAAACATGATAGCAAGCGCGTGGAAACTTGACAGTCCCATTATTGATGTTATTACTTATCATCATGACGCCGGTGCCTGCAGCGGGAGCAATACCGCCATTGTGTGTAATACGGCGATAGCCAATTATTTTTCTGTTGTTAACAGAGTCGGCTTTGCGGGAGACCATATTCCGGTAAAGCCGGATAAAATTGTCTGGGATACCGCCGGTATAAGTGAAAATATTTACCCTGATATTATTGAAAAACTAAATGATGAAATAGAAAGAGCAAGGATATTTCTGCATATTTCCTGAGAAATTGCTGTTTAACAGTAATATTTGTATTTTAATTATGTTTATTATATAATTGTTGTATGCTTACTGTGCGTTTTTGGGGTGTACGGGGCTCTCTTCCGAGTCCCGGGCCCAATACAGTGATATACGGCGGAAATACATCCTGTCTGGAAATAAGAGCGGATGAACGCCTGATTATAATTGACCTTGGCACAGGCATACATCCTCTGGGGGAGTGGCTCATAAAAAATGAGCTTAAGCAAAGAGGCAAAATAAAAGCAGATATCTTTCTTACGCATACGCATTGGGATCACATAATGGGGTTCCCGATGTTTAATCCCATTTATGTGCCTGGTACCGAGTTAAAAATTACAGGCCCTGTATCCCTTGAAAACGAAAGTATAAAATCAATAATTGATAACCAATTGTCGCACAAATATTGGCCTGTAAGAGCCGACGAGCTTTCCGCGAAAATTGAATACAGTCAGATAAGGGAAGAGACACTTGATTTGCGCGGAGGCGTTAGGGTAACAAGCAAATTCCTTAACCATCCGGTTTTCTGTCTTGGCTACCGTATTGATTATCAGGGTAAATCAATTGCGACTGTTTATGATCATGAACCATTTCATAATCTATTTGCGGTAATGCCTAAAGAAACGGACATTGACAGAGACACTGTACAGGAGGGAGAAACTGCCGCAGCCGAAGAGAATGATAAGATAAGGCAGTTTATCAAAGGCGCGGATATCGTAATTCATGACGCGCAGTACAAACAGGAAGAGTACTCAGGCCATGTCGGATGGGGGCACTGCTCGTATGAACACGCAATTGAAACTACAGCCGGCCTTGATTTAAAGAAACTTGTTCTTTTCCATCACGAACCCTCAAGGTCAGACAGCCAGCTTGAACAAATTGAAAAAAGTTTTGCGGAAAATAAATCTCCGAGAATCATCATTGCGAAAGAAGGAATGACGCTGGAAGCTTAACTCCCAATTTATCCGCGATTGTCCGCATTTCCTTAAGCGTTTTTTCATTGACGGGGATTTGTCCGTTAATGCGCTGAGCCATCATTTCTTTTGCGCGCTCTCCGTGTGTATAAATGCGGCTTTCTCCTTCGGCTTTTTTGCTGTCACGGAGTTCCTGCATGAATTGTGACATACCTTTTCTTATTGACGTTTTATCACCGAAAATTCCGTAATCAATAGCCATAAAATAATGGCAAATGCCCGTATGATCGGGTTTTCTGTTTACATAGTTGGATGTAAGCCCCGAAGAAATTACTGCGGAAAATATATCGACAATAATGCTGAGCCCGTAACCTTTATGCCCGCCGTGCAGTGTTCCCTGTCCTCCAAGAGGCGCTATGCCGCCGCCTGCCTTTGCGATAATATTTTTTATTACGAGCGCCGCGTCTGTACATGGTTTTCCTTTTTCATCAAGCGCCCAAAAATCGGGCAGTGGTTCATTATTCTTGTTAAAGACCTCCAGCTTCCCCCGCGGTACAACGGTAGTGGAAGCGTCATAGGAAAAATGGCAAGGGTCTGCGGGCATTGCAAGCGCGATGGCGTTTGTTCCTGTCATTGCCTGTGCGCCGAATGTAGGGACGCAGATTGCCTCCGTGTTTGTCATACTGACACCGATTAAATCTTGTGCCGCTGCCATTTCTGTATAATAGCTTGCGATGCCGTAGTGATTTGAATTGCGCACGGTTATCATTCCGCAGCCGGATGTTTTTGCCTTTTGTACGGCTATCTTCATTGCCTGAACGCCTGTAAGCTGACCCATTGCCTTGTTTGCTTCAAGGCATGCCGAGATTCCCGTCTCATGAACAATTTCCGGTTTTGCGTTTATATCAACCTGCTCCGCTGTTATTTCCTCATCATAACGGACAAGCCTGTGAATACCGTGCGATTCAATTCCATAAAGGTCAGCCCTGAGCAGTACATCAGTGATTACCGCGCTGTCATCTTTGGAAAATCCATAAGCGTAAAAAAGCGCATTGCAAAAATCCCTTGCTTTTTCTGTATCAATGTACATGCCCCCCCCTTTAGTCCGGTCATTAACTTATTGCTTTTTTCAGCTCCTCAATTTTATCTGTTTTCTCCCAGGGGAACTCACTGCGGCCGAAATGACCGTAGGCGGCAGTCTTTAGATAAATCGGCCGACGGAGATCAAGTGCCGTGATAATTCCGGCAGGGCTGAGATCAAAGACTTTGGGTACTGCTTTTTCAATCTTGTCTTCAGGCACTTTCGCGGTACCGAAGGTGTCTACCATGACAGAGACAGGAAATGGAACGCCGATTGCGTAGGCAAGCTGGATTTCGCAGCGTTCCGCCAATTTAGCCGCGACAATGTTTTTCGCTACATAACGCGCTGCATAAGCGGCAGACCTGTCAACCTTTGTCGGGTCTTTACCCGAGAACGCTCCGCCTCCGTGCCGCCCCATGCCGCCGTATGTATCCACGATGATTTTACGTCCTGTAAGCCCTGAATCGCCGAACGGACCGCCTACAACAAAGCGGCCTGTGGGGTTTATATAATATTTTGTTTTACCGTCAAGAAGTCCTGTAGGTTCCAGCACCGGTTTTATTATCTTGTCAATTACAGTCTCTTCAATTTCGCTGTATTTTGCTTCCGGATCATGCTGATGAGAGACTACAACAGTGTCAATGCGGACAGGTTTATATCCTTCGTATTCAATAGTAACCTGGCTTTTTGAGTCCGGCCTCAGCCATTTAATAGCCTTGCTCTTGCGCTGTTTCGACGCATTCTGAAGAATCTTGTGCGCAAGCATGATAGGAAGCGGCATCAGTTCTTTTGTCTCATTGCAGGCAAAGCCGAACATCATTCCCTGATCTCCTGCTCCCTGCTGTCCTTTAAACTTTTTAAGGCCGGTGCCGGAAACACCCTGAGAGATATCAGGAGACTGATTGTGGATCATGTCAAGGACAGCCATTGAATTACAATCCAGACCGTACGAAGGGTCTGTATAACCGATTTCTTTTGCTATCTCACGCACTAAATGATGAAAGTCAACAAATGTATTTGTGGTGATTTCTCCGCCGATAAGCACAAGAGATGTGGAAGTGAATGTTTCGCAGGCAACGCGGCTTTGCGGATCGTCTTTTAGGCAGGCGTCAAGAATCGCGTCAGACACCTGATCGCATAATTTATCAGGATGTCCCTCACCTACCGATTCTGACGTAAAAAAATAGCGGGAAGTTTTCATGTTTATCTCCTTGATTTAATTAATTAATTGAATTTATTTTATCTGAGACTATGTCAGGTAAAAGCAATCAAAATTGAAAAAAAAACCGGCCTTTACTCAAGACCGGTTTAATAATGAGCTGTTTTTTACAGTCCGTTTCCAAATGCTAACAGAGAGTCGGCTTCAGCAGTGCTGCCTTCCGCTCTTCGGAGTGCGGCAACATCCCTGTAAGTTTCCTTTATTGACTGCAATGATGCCGGGTTATTCAAATTTGCATTCAAATCAGGAATAGTAAGTACCATGCCTACATTAATCAATGCCGGATCAACGACTTGATCCCTGTTGGCAAGCAGTATTAACGGATAATATAACTGATTACCGTAAAATCTTTCTGAGATTAAACGCATCTGATCACCGCTTACAACAGTGTACTGCTGGGCATTTGTAAGGATTAAATTGCTGCTATACCTGTTAAAAATACTCCATGCGCTGTAACCTGCAGTACCTTCCGCGAATTGTGCCGGCGGTGTCGAGCTTATCGCCCCGCTGCCTGCCGTACTGCCTGCAGCTGTACCACCTGCTGTTGTCCCGCTGCCCGCCGCTGCGCTGCCTGCTGTACTTGTTGTTCCGCCGCCTGCCGTGCCGCCGCTA
>WQSQ01000022.1 GCA_009787775.1 Treponema sp. | reverse complement strand
ACAATAGACTCCTTGAGGTAGAATATTTAGTGATACCTAATTTTTGTCCGCTAAAGGGAAACTGTCAAGGTTATCACATGGAATTGTTGCTGATTTAATGCCACGGAAATCAATTTTCACAAGAAAGCAACACAGGGATCAACTTCCGGCAATCCAGAAGAACTCATCAGCCTGATAGAAGAAACAAAAAAGATTTTTGAATCTTACGGGATAGCTTTTATTGGTAAAAAGAATTTGCCGTTATCAACTTGACATATTAACTGAACATTTACCAAATGTCCGGGTGTTACTTAAACGACATTCCAGGAGGAAGCTGCATTCCTCCGCCTTTGGCGCCTTTAGCCATTTTCTTCATCATGCTTCTCATCTTTTCAAACTTTTTTAAAAGGCGCGCTACTTCCGAAACCGATGTGCCTGAACCCCGCGCGATTCTGCTTCTGCGCGGAGGGCCGATAATTAAATGATTGGCGCGCTCTTTTTTTGTCATGGAACTAATTATCGCTTCCTGGCTTTTTAATTCCGCCTTGTTAATATCATCTTCGCTTATCTGTCCCTGCATTCCGGGAATCATTTCCAGCATTTTCTGAATGCTGCCCATCTTTTTCATCGAACGAATCTGATTCAGCCAGTCTTCCAGCGTGAAGCTTTCCTTCTCCATTCTTTTCTGGAGTTCAAGAGCTTCCTTCTCGTCGATTACTTCCTGCGCTTTTTCTACAAGGCTTACAACATCGCCCATGCCGAGAATTCGGCCCGCGATTCTGTCCGGATAAAAAGGTTCAAAATCTTCCGGCTTTTCGCCTGTTCCCGTAAACTTTAACGGTTTACCCGTAACGGTCTTTAATGAAAGAGCCGCGCCGCCTCTTGTGTCTGAATCAAACTTGCTTAATATGACGCCTGTCAGCCCGATTTTTTCATCGAATGTTTTCGCGATGTCCGCGGCCGCCTGGCCTGTCATTGAGTCCGCGACAAGCAGCATTTCATCAGGAGCGGCAGCGTTTTTTAAACGGGACAGTTCCTGCATCATCGGTTCGTCAATCTGAAGGCGTCCTGTTGTGTCGATGATGACAGTGTCAATCATGTTTTTCTTTGCCCATGCGGCAGCGTTCTGATAAACTTTTACGCTGTCACTGGCTCCGTCCTCTTTATGAACGGGGATATCTACCTGACTGCCCAGAACAGCAAGCTGTTCCATTGCGGCAGGACGGACAAGATCGCAGGCGACAAGCAATGGCTTTCGGCCTTCTTTTTTCAGGCGCAGCGCGAGTTTTGCGGAGCTTGTGGTTTTTCCGGAACCCTGAAGTCCGAGCATAAGAATTGTTGTTATTACATCAGGCCCCAGGAGCTTTAACGCGCGGCTTGCGGGGTCTTCGTCTCCGAGGAGTAATACAAGTTTATCGTGAACAATTTTTATAAACTGCTGTCCCGGATTTACAGAGCGTAAGACTTTTTCTCCCTTCGCCTCTTCTATTGTTGAATTGACAAAACGGCGGACAACACGCAGGTTTACGTCCGCTTCAAGAAGCGCCATTTTTATCGCTTCTACAGCGTCTTCTATATTTTTCTCCGAAATGGCGGATTTGCCCGTAACAAAGCGAAACGCGTCATTAATTTTTCCGGTTAATTTTTCAAACATTTACAGCTCCTGACGTTATCATTCTATATTCCAGTCTACCAGTAAATTCCTGCAGAACTCCATTGGTTCTACTTCGCGGTTTAAAAGCCTGCAAAGGCCTGTAGAAACAGGCATTTTTAATTTATGTTTTTCGCAGAGAACCTTAATATATTTAGCGGCTGCGACTCCTTCAGGCAGGTAACCTATTTCTCCGATGCGGGCCAGAATATCATCAATGTCTTTAAAGGATTTCAGTATATTTTTTTCGATAATTTCCCTTCCAAAACGGCGGTTTCTTCCGTGTACGGAACGGCAGGTAACATCAAGGTCGCCGATTCCGGAAATCGAAGTAAATGTTTCGGGATGGGTTGCGCCTAACGCCATGCCCAGAGTCTGTATTTCATTCAGCCCTGCGGCAAGCAGAAGAGATTCAGTTCCGTCTCCGAACATCTCAGCTTTTCCGGATGTTTTTAAAGCGTCCAGCATTCCAAACGCGATGGCGATAACGTTCTTTGCCGCTGCCGCTACCTGCACTCCGCGGACATCAAGTGATGAATAAACCATTAGGCGCGGGTTTTTTATCAGGTCCCTGAAGCGAATCGAGTTTTTCGCGTTTTCGCTTGCGGCTATCAGCCCTGTCAATTTTCCGCAGGATACTTCTTCTGCGTGGCTTGGACCGGATATATATACCAGCGACTGGCGGAAAAAACCAGGAAGGTAATCTTCCATTGTTTCCAGAATTAGCCTTGGACCGTGTTCTGTAGGTATAAAACCTTTTGTTATTACTGCGATGATGGTTTTCCCTTCACGGATGGAATTTACCATAATGGATTTTTTTAAAGTATCCATCAAAAACAATGAAGGAACAGCGTATATAATATATTGTTTTCCCTCAGCGGCCTCCTGAATATCTGAGGTTGCTTTTACCGACTGCGGAAGTTCTACATCAGGTAAATATCTGGAATTCTGTCTATTGTTATTAATGTCATCTCTTACTTTTTCTTCAAAACTCCAGATGACAACATCTTTATCCCTTTCAGCAATTACTTTAGCTATCGCTGTTCCCCATGCGCCGGCTCCCATAACCGCAATTTTGTTATCCATGATTAATTATGTCTTTTTTTCGGTGCAGCTTCAATATATATATGCTGGACACCGGATTCATGGCGTGATAATCTGGAAAAGTGAGGAATTTTGCCAAATTAATTCTCTTTTTCAGTCTTACCTTTGTAATTATTTTTGTATCCGTGACTGCTGTCAGATTTTTATCTTTGCGCATTGACTGGGCAAAAAGTCTACCGGTAAAGCCTGAAACTACCCTTACATTGCTGATAACCGCTGCTCATTGGGCCATGTCGCTGTCGCTTTTTTCCTCGATTGTCATTGCTGTAAATTACGCGGCAAGAAGAGAATATTTCTCGGTAATGACAATTGGCTGTATCATGGTTTTATCGGTTCTTTATTGTTTTGGCATTTCCTTTGCTCTTGAACAATGGAAATCAGTACCGCCGTCTCAAAGTAACGGCGTACCGCTTGGCGGCAGGGGATTAATACTTACAAATACACTCAGCAAAAATGAAACCGCGGTTGTCCTTTTAAACGGAACAGCAGATCCTCTGGGGCCCAGAGTAGTCGCGATTCCAGGACAGCGTTTAGTTTATCAGCAATCGGCAAGCGTTAATTATAATCTGCCTCCTGTTCTTTTCGGAAATGATACTCCGTGGTTTATGGAAAGTCTTGCGATAGATATAAGACTAAACGCGGAAATGTTCAGGAAGAAATTCCTGGAAGGAATATTTCCGTTTCTCATATATGCCGGATCGCTGATTTTTATGCTATGCTCGCTGGCTTATGTTTTAAAGTTCAGCGTCTGGCCGCTTGCAAACCTTTTTCTCGCGGCGCTTGTTTTCTGCGGTGTTCTTTCGCTTAATTCATTTTTAAACACTCCGGAAATGCAGGAAATTACCGGCTCTTTTCTTAATAATATAATACCGGTATCTTTCGCCCTTCCGTTGTTTTTTGTCGGGCTTGGCATTCTATTAAATTTATATTCGCTGCTTTCTTTTGCCGCCAAAAAGAGGTATAACGATGAGGATTAATTTTGATAAACTCCGCACTCCTCAATTTATTTTATTAATATATGTTGTTGTTTCTTCTTTACTGATTATTGCTTTCCGTTTTATTTTTCCCGGCAGCGAAGTACCGCTTCCGGTATATTCCAAAAACTGGCGGCTGATACAGGGAGCGCTTGAAGTATTTAGCCTGTTTCCCGCGCTTGCTTTTTCCGCGCTTGTTATACCTTTCGGACTGGCTTCATATGAGGAAACTTACAGCAGTTTTTCCGATATGTTTTTTAAGCGGTTTATATCTTTTGTTGCTACCGCCATAATAGCTGCTGTTGTTTACGGAATTATTTTCTTTCTTGCGCTTCCGATTCTGAGTAGATATGAAGAAAACATGCGTTTTTCCGGAGCGCTGTACCACCTTGCGAAAAAAAACGCGCAGGACAGCGCGGATTCCGGCGAATGGTTTGAATCTTCTCAGTTCGTTGCCATCTGCGATCGAATCTGGCTTAACAGCCCAGAGCTGGAAAGTCTGAGAGAAAAAATAGTGATTAATATGGATGAACAGTCTTTCGAAGAAAGGGGATTGGCAAAATCGGCGATTACAAGAGGTATGCAGACATTTGAAACATTGTCGTTATCTGACAATGTACATTCCGTTGACGCCACGCAGGCCATAAATATGAGCATTGCGGCTTTTAATGAAGAACGGTATTTTGACGCGCACTGGCTCGCGAATCTGGGAGAGCGCCTTTCTGTAAGCGGAAGCGCACAGGCAGCAAGCGCGTCAAGGCTGTCAAGCGAAGCGTGGAACATGATCGAGTCTCTTTCTCCTAACCAAAATGAAATACGCCTTTTTGAATTGTTTAATCTGAAGGTTTCAGGCTATCAGGCAATGGAAACAGGCGACTGGATACGCGCTTTTTATATTTTTCAGAGATTAATGTCCTTAAACCCTGGTGATCCTGATGTTAAAAATTTCCTTGCAGCCAGCGAGCAGGGCGCAAAGAGAACCGCGTTTTTTATTGATGAAATGGAATTATCGGTCGGTGAAATATTAAACGGTGCCGTGTTTTCGCTCCCAGGAGGAGACGGAAGGTCGGTGCTTAGGTTCTCCAGCCTTACATTATCAGCCGATGTCGCCTATGGTTTTGGATTTGATTATATGAACTTTGACGGACAGATGAATTTAAAGGCAAACGGAACGGCGCGTTATGTAAAACTTTTGCCGTTTTCATCAAACAACAAACCGCAGATACTTATACTGACGCACGCATTGGAACGCTCCAATGATAATATTTTTTACCAAAGCGAATGGCTGACAGGGAGCGAGCCTGCGGGCGGAGTGCTTCTTGATATTAGTTTTGAGGATTTCCTTTTATTATCCAAAGTACGCCGGGGACTGTCCAATCTTCAGATTAATGAACTTTTTGAAGCCGCTGACAGGCTTGATAAAGCCGGATATGTCAGTCAAATTTTCCAGGCAGAGATTCTTAACCGCTTCGGTACAGCCCTGTTTTTCCTTCCGATGGCGATTTTCGTAATTGTTATCGCATGGCGTTACCGCGCAAAGCAAAAACCGCGTTATCTTTTTATCCTTCTGCTTCCCGTATTACCTGTTGTTTTTCATGGTTTTGTTTTCCTTTACCGCACTGTTTTTAATATTCTTGGCATCTGGCTTGTTATAAGCATAGGTTTTTCTTCTGCGCTTGTAATATACCTTGTAACTCTTGCTGTGACATTATTTGTTTCATTGATAGTATTGTCTGCTCAACATAGCTGATTAATGTGCGTGTTTATATTTATGTTCCAGTTCCAGTAATTTTTGTTTTAACTCCAGACCTCCCGCGTAACCTGTCAGACTGCCATTATGTCCGATAACGCGGTGGCACGGAACAATAATCGCAATCTGATTATTATGATTCGCCATACCGACAGCCCGGCATGCTTTCGGGCTGCCAATCATTGCGGCGATTTCACCGTAACTCCGAGTTTCTCCGTATGGAATGGTTAGAAGTTTTTTCCAGACATTTACAGTGAATGTTGTTCCATGAAAAGAAAACGGTAAATCGAACGCCTGCCGTTTCCCGCAGAAATACTCTGTAAGCTGTTCCGCCGCGTTTTTAATTAACGGCGTCTCTTTTTTTTCAAATCCATCAGGCGGTATATTCCCATTAAAAAAAATATTACTGACGGCAGCTTCTTCTTCGGCAATTCCAAGCGTGCAGAATTTGTAGTTATAAACGTTATAATATTTCATGTTTTTAACGGAAACGCGCTTATATCCCCATGTACCATTGCTCCATACAGAGAACGGATCATTTTTCTTACTAAAAAATTCTCAGCGCTGTATTCTGGCAGAGCCGCCTTTGGCGAAAGCCGTTACCTGATCAAGACTGCACATTGATGTATCGCCTGGAGTTGTTGTTACAAGCGCGCCGTGAGCCCAGCCAAGATTCAGTGAGGTTTGAGGATCCTTCCCGGAAAGAAGGCCGTAAAACAAGCCTGCTGCAAAACCATCGCCGCCTCCGACTCTGTCATAAACATCAAGCTCGGCTGTTGGAGCCTGATAGGTTTTACCGTCCAATGCAAGAACCGCGCTCCATGAATGGCGGTTTGTGGAGTGAACTTCACGTAACGTTGTCGCGACCGCTTTTATGTTCGGAAAGTCTTTTTTAACATTTTCTATCATGCCGAAAAACGCAGACGGATCAAGCTGCCCCTTCGCTTCAACATCCTGCCCCCTAAGACCAAGTCCCTTTTGCAGGTCTTCTTCGTTACCGACAAGCACATCAACATATTCCGCAATTTTACGTAATGTTTTAGCAGCTTCTTCTTCCGCCTGCGCGGCATTCTTTCCCTGTTCCGCGGCGGCTACTGCCCAAAGTTTTGCCCTGTAATTAAGATCGAATGAAACAACCGCTCCCGCTTTTTTCGCTGCCTGCATTGCTTCTATAACAAGCTGAGAAGTGGTAGGGGAGAGAGCGCTGAAAATTCCTCCGGAATGGAACCAACGGACTCTTCCTTTGGAAAACATTTCATCCCAGTTAAAACTTCCGGGAGCAAGCCTTTGAGCAGCTTCATTTGAACGATTATAAAAAACTACAGGAGCTCTCGCTCCCTGTCCGCGATCGCTCCATACAATTGCCATGTTCGGCCCGCGAACTCCGTCGTGATCAAAACGTTTGTAGTAGGGAGTTACTCCGGCTCTTTGCACCGCGTACTCAATTCTTCTGCCGATTGGATAATTGACCATGGCGCTTGCGACAGCTGTTCTCATACCAAAACAAGTTGATAGATTTGTTGCGACATTGTATTCGCCCCCGGATACATGGAGGAGATATTCATCAGCCTGCGCAAACGGAATAATTCCAGGATCAAGGCGTGTTACTAATGCGCCAAGCGCCAACAAATCATGAACTGCTCCTTCTGCAGCCGGAATGGATAATACTGACATAAAAACTCCTTAATAAAATATTACGCGTTTATTTGTTTTATACGACATACGTTGACGCGCTCGTTGTCCCGCCCTTTCCTGTCCAATTGGTATGAAAATATTCGCCGCGATTCCTGTCAGTTCGTTCGTAAGTGTGTGCACCGAAAAAATCACGCTGCGCTTGCAAAAGATTCGCAGGCAAGCGTTCGCTTCTGTAGCCGTCAAAATAAGAGAGCGCGCTCGCGAATGCCGGAACAGGAATTCCGTTTTGTACAGCGGTGCCTACAACCCTGCGCCATGAGTCCTGTGCGTCTTTTATAATGCCTGTGAAAAATGAATCAAGAAGAAGATTTTCCAGGCCTGGGTTTTTATCAAAAGCTTCCTTAATTTTTCCCAAAAAAACAGAACGGATAATACAACCTCCTCTCCACATAAGGGCAATACCGCCGTAATTCAAGTTCCACTTGTACTCTTTCGCCGCTTCCCGCATTAAAAGATAACCCTGCGCATAAGACACAACTTTTGACGCATATAAAGCCTTTCCCAAATCTTTTATAAATACCGTTTTATCCACAGGAGCGGTAATCTTCGGACTTGGGAAAACTTTTGCGGCACGTACCCGTTCGTCTTTGGCTGCTGAAAGACAGCGTCCGAAAACAGCCTCTCCGATTAATGTAAGAGGCACGCCGAACTCAAGAGCGGCAATACCTGTCCATTTGCCTGTTCCCTTCTGTCCCGCAGTATCAAGTATTTTTTCAGCCAGCGGAGCGCCGTCTTCGTCTTTGTAGCGCAGAATATCCCTTGTTATTTCAATAAGGTAACTTCCGAGAGAACCGCGGTTCCACTCATCAAACACATTGCCCATCTCTTCGTATGAAAGACCGAGCACATTTTTCATCAAATCGTAGGTTTCGCAGATTAACTGCATATCGCCGTACTCAATACCGTTATGCACCATTTTTACAAAGTGGCCTGCACCGTTCTCGCCTACCCAATCGCAGCAGGGTACACTGTTTGCCGCGCAGTCATTATCAACTTTAGCGGAGATTGCCTGCAGAATCGGCTTAACCTCAGACCAGGCGGCGGGAGATCCGCCGGGCATAATAGAAGGCCCTGTCAGCGCGCCTTCTTCGCCTCCTGAAACTCCTGTGCCTATATATAAAAATCCTTTTGATTCAACATACGCAGTTCTGCGTATTGTATCTTGATAGTTTGAATTGCCGCCGTCGATTATTATATCACCTTTTTCCAATACTTCCAGGAGATGCTCAATGGTATCGTCCACGGCTTTACCGGCTTTCACCATAATCATTGCCTTACGGGGTCTTTTTAACGCCGCCGCAAGTTCAGCCATGCTGTAGCAGCCTTTTATTTTTTTCCCGCCACTACCGCGTCCTTTAACAAATTCATCCACTCTGGACGTTGTCCGGTTGTAAACCGCTACAGAAAACCCTTTGCTTTCCATATTGAGTACAAGGTTTTCTCCCATTACAGCAAGCCCTATTAAGCCAATATCGGCATTTCCCATAATCATCTCCTGTAATAATTATTGTATCCGAATCAGTTTAATATAATTTAATTGATTTGTCATGTTGTTTATATTATGGTGCCGCAAATGATGCGGTATTTATTTTTCTTGTTGAATATATGTATAAATGTTATAATTTTTACGATGAAAATACGCACAATGGCAGTATTAATAATAATTTCAATTAATCTGGTTATTATTATATTCAGCATTTCAGCCGGTATTATTTTTGTACAGAGAAATATGGATATATTCCTGGAAACTAATTTATCGGTAGTAGCAAATGTTGCAGATCATTTAGTTAGCGCCGAACTTGATCTTTTAAAGCTAAAAGTGCAGGGAGTGGCCAACAGCATTGATACACAGGATGAAGCAAAATGGCCTCAAGTCCTCTGGGAACAAAGCCTTATATATCAGGAATTTATAGGTATGGCTGTTGTTGATGTTTCCGGAGAGCTTGTCGTGTCGTTCGGAGAAATGCATGCAGGTGCTGATATAGTAAATGATAAATATATAAAACAGATATTTCCGGCTGCTGACAGCAGTCCGGTTATGTATGGCAGTCTGGATATATTCGGTATTCCCAGAAGAAGTGCAATCTCTTCCACCTATCAAACAGCTAACGGTGTAGTTTTTTATCTGGCTGTCCTTTTGCCGTTTTCGCATAGCAGAATTCTTGTTGCAACGCTTCCCGGAACATTTTTCAGCCGGCTTCTTTCCAACTTTGTAATTTGGGAAACAGGCCATATTTTCCTGAGTGACAGTGAAGGTTATGCAATAGCCAACCCGCGTGAATATTGGGTACAGGGACAGTTTAATTATATCCTGGCTGCGCAGACTGATAATTCTTATGCAAAGTTGGCTGAAACAGTAACTCGCATGACGCAAAGAGAGACAGGGATAGGTTATTATTCAATCGGCAATGTTTACCGCGTAGCTTCATTCAGACCGGTTTCAAAATCGCGTGAAGGCTGGAGTCTGGGAGTTGTAGCACCGCATCCTGAGAATCCAGTTAAAAATATAGATATGGGATTTCTTGTAATAGCTATTGTCAGTATTATCCTTAACATTATTGCCGCGATAATCGCTTCGAATTTTATTAAAAAACCGTTTGAAAAAATCAAGCTTCTTAAAGAAGAAGCTGATGCAGCAAATCATGCGAAAAGCACCTTCCTGAGCACCATGAGCCATGAAATTCGCACTCCCATGAACGCCATATTGGGTATAAGCGAAATACAGCTTCAAAACAAATTACTCGATCCGTCTGTAAAAGAATCATTCGAAAAGATATTCACTTCCGGTGATTTGCTGCTTAGTATCATTAATGACATCCTTGACCTTTCCAAAATTGAAGCCGGCAAACTTGAACTGATGCTAAATAAGTATGATACAGCAAGTTTAATCAGCGACACAACGCAGCTTAATATAATGAGAATAGGCAGCAGACTCATTAATTTTGAACTTGATATCAGCGAGAATCTTCCTGTTTATTTAATCGGGGACGAACTGCGCATTAAACAAATTCTTAATAATCTGCTTTCAAATGCGTTTAAATATACTGATGAGGGAAATGTCAAGCTGTCAATTTATACAGAAACAGGTAATAAAGACAATGAGGTTATATTAAGCATTACTGTCAGCGATACGGGACAGGGAATGACTGAAGAACAAATAAGCAAGCTTTTTGATTTGTATACTCAATTCAATGCAGAAATTAACCGCACGAAAGAGGGAACAGGGCTTGGCATGAGTATTACGCATAACTTAATAAACATGATGTCGGGAACAATCCAGATAGAGAGTGAACCAGGCAAGGGTTCCGTATTTAACATACGCCTTCCGCAGGAAAAATGCGGCAGCGAAATAATCGGCAGGGAAGTAGCTGAAAACTTGGTACTGCTGCGCATGCGCAGCAGAGAATTTCTAGCAAAGGTGAATATATCGCATGAACCCATGCCTTACGGCAGTATCCTTGTTGTAGATGATGTGGAAGCGAATATTTATGTAGCTAAAGGACTTTTAGCTCTTTATGAGGTAAAAATAAGTTCTGCAAAGAGCGGCTTTAGAGCGATTGAAAAAATCGGAGACGGTGAAAAATATGATATTATTTTCATGGATCACATGATGCCGGAAATGGACGGCATAGAAACAACAAAACGTATCCGTGAATTGGGATATGCAGCCCCTATTATTGCATTATCAGCTAACGCTGTCAGCGGACAGGCGGAAGCATTCATGCAAAATGGCTTCGATGATTTTTTGTCTAAACCGATTGATATCCGTCAGTTAAACCTGATTTTAAATAAATATATACGCGATAAGCAGCCGCAGGAAGTAATTGATGAAGTCCGCAGGCAAAAGGCCCAGTTAAAACAGCAGGCACAGCATTTGAATCCTGATTCAAAACTGACGGAACTGAATATAAAAAACACAGACAATACGATAGAATCACAATTATCATGCGATGAAATCGCCGGGCTGGATATACCAAAAGGGCTTCAGCGATTTGGCGGAAATGAGGCAGCATACATTGATGTTCTGCGTTCATATGCAGCCGATGTAAAATATCTTCTTGATAGCATAGAAATTGTAACAGAGCAAACGCTGAAAAATTATATAATATCTGTTCATGGTATAAAAGGAACAAGTTACGATATTTTTGCAGAGAATATCGCTGAAGAAGCGCTGAAACTTGAAATGCAGGGAAAAGCCGGTAACTATGAATTCATAAAAGAGAATAATCCGGTTTTTATAAAAAATGCAAGAAATCTGGTATCCGGCATAAATGATTTTCTTGTCAGACAGGACAGTGTAAAGCAAAAGCCTGTAAAAGATAAACCTGATGAGCAATTACTGTTGAAACTTATGGATGCCTGTAATAATTATGATATGGATGGCGCGGACACTGCAATGGCTGAACTGGAAAGTTACCAATACGAATCGGATAATGAGCTTATAGATTGGCTGCGGTATAACATTGACAGGGCAGGTTTTGAACAAATTGCTGAGAAACTTTCAAATAAATTTAAAATCTGATAAGGGTACAGATTATATTTAAAACAGGAAGGATTTTATGGCAAAAGCAGATTTAATGCCAACAGCTGAAAATGCGAAAGAACGTTATAAAATTATTTGTGTTGACGATGTTCAGTGCAGTCTGGTAGCACTCAAAAGAAGGCTCATGGGGCATTATGAGGTGTACCCTGCAGAGTCGAATGAAGCATTATTTAAAATCCTGGAAAAAATCACGCCGGATTTAATATTGCTTGATATTAATATGCCTGATGTCGATGGCTATGAAATAATTAAAAGTTTAAAGAAAGATGAACGATACGCCGGAATACCGGTTGTTTTCCTGACAAGCAATAAAGAAAAGAACAGCGTGTTTAAAGGGCTTAACCTTGGCGCAGTTGATTATATATTAAAGCCTGTTGACACATCAAATATTATCAGCTGTATTGATAAACATGTGACAGCCAGCAGATCTGAAAAATATTCTTCGGATAAGGAGGAAAACGGTAAACCGTATATTCTTGCAGTTGACGATATCACAAGCACGCTAAAGACAATCAAATACGCTCTGTATAACGATTACACGGTGTATACATTATCCAGGCCTGAATGCGTAATAGACTTTCTGGAATTAAAAAGGGTTGATTTAATCCTGCTGGATTATTTAATGCCGATGCTGAATGGATTTGAACTTATATCCATGATACGGGCATTGCCTGATCATCAAAACACTCCGATTATTATGCTGACATCCGAAGGAACGCTTCCCCAGATTAAGGAAGCAATGTCCCTGGGAGCTTCTGATTTTATTGTCAAACCATTCAAGGACAATGAATTGATGGAAAAAGTTAAGAAGCATGTTAAAATAAAGAAATGATAATAACAGAGAAAACATATATTGACAAAGGCGGCGCAAACTTGGATCTTTGCGATGAAGAACTTGATGAACTTTTTTCCGCGGCGCTTTCTAAAGCGTTGGCTGACCTTAAGACATCAGGGAACGTGATTGCTCTTCCTCCTGATATAACACGTTTTCATTCAAGAGCGGGGTTCTTTACCGATATCGCAGAGCGCCGGTTATCCGCCTCTTCAGGAAATCGACTGGGTGCAGTGCTCCCCGCGCTTGGAACCCACATGGCAATGACAGACGCGGAACTTAAAAAAATGTTTCCCGGCATCCCCCAAAATAAATTTCTTGTTCATGACTGGCGGAATGATGTTGTAGAGCTGGGCCGCCTGGAAGCAGATTGGGTAGAGAATGCATGCTCCGGAGCTGTACATTATGATTGGCCCGTACAGGTTAATAAGTTATTGCGCAAAGACAACGGAAACTTTTCCATGATTCTTTCGATTGGACAGGTAGTACCGCACGAAGTTGCCGGAATGGCAAATCACGGGAAAAATATTTTTGTTGGAACAGGCGGCAAAGAAGCCATTGATAAAAGCCATTTCGCGGGTGCGGCTTACGGAATGGAAAAGATGATGGGAAGGGTTGATACACCGGTTCGCCGGATGTTTGATGAGGGGCTGCACCGTTACGCGAATAAACTGCCGCCGGTCCTCTGGGTTCTTACAGTAGTGAGTGCCAGATCCGGCAGCGAAACTCAGTCTGCTTTAAAGCCGCGCGGCTCTTTAGCGGTAAGAGGTCTTTTTATAGGCTTCGGCCGTGAATGTTTTGAGAAAGCCGCATGCCTTGCGCAGCAAGTCAATGTTGATATTATGGATGAACCAATTAACAAAGCAGTTGTATATCTTGATCCGGAGGAGTTTCGTACAACGTGGCTTGGAAACAAAGCAATCTACCGCACCCGAATGGCAATAGCCGACAGCGGCGAATTATTGGTTCTCGCTCCTGGACTCGAACGGTTCGGCGAGGATTCCGGTATTGACAAGTTAATCAGAAAATACGGCTACAGACCAAGCAAGGAGATAATCGGTAAAGCCGCAGATAACACCGAGTTGGGAGAAAACCTAAGCGCCGCCGCTCACCTTATACACGGTTCCAGCGAAGGGCGGTTTACTGTTCGTTATTGTACATCTCCTTCCGGAGATAAACCCTGTGTTACCCAAAAAGAGATTGAATCAGTCGGTTTTAATTGGGGTGATCTTAATGAAGCCCAATCCCATTATGATATTAATAAACTGAATATAGGTTGGAACACCCTTTCCGGCGGAGAACGGATATTCTTTGTCCCAAATCCCGCGCTTGGCCTTTGGGCAGAAAAGAAGCGTTTTTATTCATGCTGAGGAGTTTAATACCCCGCCTCTTTAGGGCGGTATTTTTAATTCACAATAAAAAAATCATATAAGACTGGCGCTATTCTTTTATTTTTTTTTCCGTTTTTCCTGTTCCCGGATAAACATGGCGAATATGTCAAAAAGCACCGCGTCTATTTTATATTCCTTTTTAATAAATTCTTCCTGCATCATTGCAAGAGCCTCTTCGGAAGTCATCGCCTTGCGGTAAACACGGTGCGGATCAGTTACGCTGTCATAAACATCGATTATTTCCAAAACTTTCGCCGGAAAGTAAGCAAGCGCATAATAGTTCATAACCGGATCCAAATCATAACTGATACAATAATCTATTCTGGCGTCCGGATTTTCTTTTTTATGCTGTTGAAGATACGTACGGTAATAACCGTAACCGTCCGGATTACCGTAATATTCATGATGATAACCGGTAATAAGGCCCGCTTCCATCGGATAATTTGTCTTGGTCATTACGGATTTAAAACCCTGCTTTACATGATCGATTACAATGTTCCGGTCATATGAACCTTCGCCTTCATGGTATTCTACGGCGACAGCTTTGCCAATATCATGAATTAAAAAACCGACAGCCCACTTAAAATAAAGCTCGGGAGGAATGGCTCTCATACCTCCGTAAAAAACACGCTCCAGATTAATGTCTCCGACTCTCATGTGCGGAAGCAGCTTTTGGTAATAATTACTATACTTACCGGTAAAAGAGATACGCAATTTCTTAATGGCGCTGGATGACGAAACCAGATTGTTGTAAAAGGAAAGAAAGGCAATCCCGTTAAGATAAACCCGCGTCATATGCTGGACAATCGTTCCGTTGGATTTTTCCACGAGTGTATTTACCATATCGTTATTAAAAACATTTTCCGAAACAAGCTGTGCCGAAGACCTGACCATCTCCTGTGTGGAATCAACAAGGTCCTGAGTCAGTCTTTTTGCCTCATGATCCGCAAGAAGTATAGCTTCCTCGAGCACTGCATGATTTATCATAGCAGCATCTTTTGTTGTATCAACAAGAGCTTTAGCAATTTCCGCCTCATCATTAGTTTTTTGAAAAAGAAGATCATTAAGCTGTTTTTTATCTTTTTTAAGACATTTAATTTTTTCTTCGGCAGACATACCGGCATAAGCCTGATATTCACTTCCAAATCCTGCATTATCTATCGGTTCTTTTAACTCATCAGACTTTTCGGCGATTTTTGGTATTCTGGCCTTCCAGTCTGCCATCTTTTTAGCAGCTTTTTCTTTAATAGTAATAAAGTCTTCATTTGAAAAAAAATACTCCCAGCTTCCAACCTGCATCCAAAAATTGTCATTTGTATCGTATAAAACCTTAAAAGGCATCTGGCGTTCTTTTCCTGAATCATTATTTATACATAAAACAGGAATCCCTTCTTCCATTACAATATCAATATAGTTTTTATTTAGATATTTTTCATTTCTCGGCGAAAATACCCTGGAAAGAGGAACCTTAACATCTTTTACCGGCATATCTTAATTATAAAACATTTCAGCGCGATTTAACAAGTTTTAAACCTTGAAATATGAAAACATAAAACTATTAAGCAGAGAATTAGCCATTAACAGGGTTTTTCTTGTTAATCTTCCCTATTATTTCATTAATAATTCTGTCGGCATCTTCATTGGCAACCTGGCAGGTACCAACCTTCTTGTGACCGCCGCCGCCGTAGCCCAATAACATGGAACCGACATCAATATTACTGGAACGGTTTATAATGCTATGACCGATTGTAATGGCGACATTCATTTTATTACGGCCGTCTACAATCCACATTGAGATATTGCGCTCGGGGTAAAGCGTGTAAAGCATGAACCTGTTCCCTGCATAGATTGTATCTACATTGCGCAAATCAATTTTAATTATATTACCTAATATAACGACATGACTCTTAACCATATTGATAAAGAGCTCTGTTTGCTGGAAATATAAATCAAGACGTTCTTTTACATCCGGCATTCGTAATATCTCGGCAATCTGTTTTTCAGCACATGCGGTAGCAAGACTAAGCATTAAATCATAATTACTGATTGTAAAACTGCGGAAACGGCCCAGACCAGTACGCGGATCCATGATAAATCCCAAAAGTATCCAGCCTTTTGGATCCAGGATTTCATCAATCGTAAGATCGCCCGAATCCACTTTATCGACATAATAAATCATCTCGGCAAATTTACCCAGTTTGGCCTCGCCGCCGTAATAATCATAAATTACATGAGCGCAGCTTGGAGCCATTTTCGAAACACCTTCAAAATACGTACCATCTCCCAAACGCTCAGTTTCGCTGGAATGATGATCAAACCAGAGTTTACAGCCTTTTATATAAGGAATATTTGCAAGAATATCATTATCTGTGGCTTCTACCAAACCATCCTGAATATCCTTGGGATGTACAAATTGCCAGTCATCTATAAGACCTAAATATGATAAAATCGCTCCGCAAGCCAACCCGTCAAAATCCGATCGTGTAAATAGCCTCATCATGAACCATCCTTAAATACAAGTTTACTTTTGAAAAATTTCGGTATGCTCTACTAAATTATACAATAAAAGTAAATAAATGAAAATAGGATTATAAAGCAAAAATTTCCCTGTCAAGCCTGTCGGTCAGCCAGGCAAGAATGGCTTGTGCCCGGTTACTGAAAGACGAGCTAATTCTGTCTCCCATGCCCGGTAAAGAGACAGCTTTGGCCATTGATACAGCATAAAACAACAAAGAATCTCCGTTATCAATAACTGCGATAACCGATCTTAGGTTCCCCCTCCCTACTGCGGGTATTATCCCATAAGTTAAGGATGTTATATTTTCCTGTAAAAAATAGATTATATCGGGAGAACTTGAATAATCATAACGGTAAACATTATCCCCAAAAGTCAGGTCTTTCTGTCTCGCAAACAAGGAAAGAGCTTCCGGAATCTGGTAAAAAACAGGATCAGGAAGAGGATTCCTGCTTGCCGGTCCGTCAATAACTACGGAAGATTCATAAAAAGTACGCATTGTATCACGGCTGGCAGAAAAATATTGAATACCTGAAAGGCTGCTGATGGCAGTTAATTGATTAAAGATTCCTGTTTTTTGTTTATCATCCCAGAAGTCAGCTGATGTATAAAATTGATCGGGTTTTATATATAAATACAGGGCTTCTACCATAATTCCTGGATTCAGCGAGTTCTGAGTTATATTAACATACTGCCGTAATTCGCTGTTATAAGGTATCAGCAGGGGAGAAGGATTCCTTAATTGCGTCTCTATAATGATATCGCCGCTTGTACGCAGCCTCGCAGCCTGAACAACAGAAACAATATTCTCAAGCGGAACAGAAAAGGAACAGGGAACAACAAATATAAAAATCAGTAAAATTATAACCTTAATTTTCATTAATATGCCTATGTATATAATACCGCAAAATACCAAAAAACAAGGTGTTTAAGCTACTTAAGCCCCCTGTAATAAACACGTACCTGTTTATATAAACCGTCTCCTTCACTCTTAGTTTCAACATCGCCGATATCGTTTAATGTTGTATGGATAAGCCATCTGTCAAATGGATTCATGGGCTCAAGCAGAATTGAAGTCCGGCTCTCCCTGACTTTTTCGGCAACATTATAGGCAAGACGTACAAGGGATTCTTCCCTGCGAATCCGGTAATTTTCCGTATCAAGAATAACACGTACATCGTCCCTGCCAATTCTTCCTGCATAAATATTTAACAATAACTGCATTGCGTCAAGATTTTTGCCTTTTTTTCCAATTAATATTGATGAATGACTGGAATCAATTTTAATACCCAGCTTGTTTTTGTCCCTAAAAAGAACTGCAACACTGCCGGAGTAACCCATATGTTCAATCAAGCCGGATATAAACGCAACCATTTTTTCTTCAAACTCATTCTGTGGCAAAGGTTCGCCGAAAACCGGCTTACTGTTTCTTTTGGAACGGTTTTTCTCCGTACCATCGTCACATGAATGTCCGTCTGAAGAAAGAGATGCGCTTTGACCGGTATGACCTGGTATTGCAGAAGTGCCGAAATTTGGTACATGTACCTTAATCCGCACTAACCCTTTTTTAAATAAACCGCTTTTTTGAGTCTCCAAAATTTCTACGTCAAAATCTTCTTTTTCAAGACCAAGTTCTCCTGCCGCCCTGTCAATTGCTTCTTTCTCGGTACGGCCTTCAAATTCAAATTCCATATGATATCTCCTTTGTTTAAGTTTGGAAGTTGTTCAAAAATTGAAGTATCAGAACAACTCTATTTCTTCTTTTTCTTTTTGCCGCCCCCTGAGCTTTTAGGAGGTAATACTGGTCTGTTCCGCGGTTCCTGCGTCTTTTCAGGCTGAACCTGAGGCTGCGCCTGAGCGAGAGCGGCCTTTTTTGCGATGATAAATTTATTTATTATAACCTGTTGAACAAGCGTAAGAAGATTGGAGAAAATCCAATAAACAAGCAGCCCTGATGGTACATCGTAAAGCACGAAGAAAAATACTATCGGCATAACAAATAACATCAGTTTCATTTGTGTATTGGACTGCTGACCCGGCATCTGGGTAACCTTGCCATATAGCAGCTGGGAACCAACATAAATAAATGGCAGAAGCCGAAGCGCAGTCCATCCCAAAATCGGCAGCCGGAAGTTTCCGAACTGTATTATATATTCAGGGAGGGAAAGATCTGGTATCCAGCCGGGGATAAACATTGCGCCGCGAAGGTCAAAGTGGTTATTAAATAGGCTGAACATGGAAATAAATATCGGAAGCTGCAGCAGCATAGGAAGACACCCTGAAAGCGGATTATAACCTTCCTGCTGGTAAAATTTTCCCATTTCAGTCCGCAGTTTCTGAGGATCGTTTTTATACTTTTCCTGAAGTTCCTTTATCCTGGGACCCAGCGCCTGCATACGCAAAGTGGCTTCCGATCCTTTTTTGGTAAGCGGGAAGAATAGTAATTTAATCAAGAGCGTTAATAGAATTATTGCAATACCATAATTGGGAATAATACGGTGAATGCCAAGCAGCAGCCATTTTAACACTCTCTCAAGCGGTGAAAAAATACCCCAGAATCCGCGTGTATTGGCTATTTCATTTAAATTTGCGCCCTGTATGCCAAATTCATTTCTGCCGGTATTGTAATTACCGAGTATTTCCTGCGTTTTAGGCCCAAGATAGAAACGGTAAGTATCTTCAATTTTAGAAACATTCGCTGCGGAACGGATTATATTAAGCCTTGAGGACGCCAAAAGCCCGGGTTCGGCTTTATCAGAAAAATTAACAGAGTAATGAGTAAGGTTCAGATACGGAATCGCGATAAAAGCGAAATATTTGCCGGAAATCGCGGCCCATGATGAATTGCTGATGATCTCATTAGCCTTCGCGTCCCTGCGTTTACCATTAGTATAGATATTATAATGACGGTAATCATAATAACCGTCCAGCTTTTCAAACACAGGACCAATCTGCGGACCAAAAGACAATGTATAAGCGTTTCCCGAAAAATCGAAACCCATAACGGAAAAGCCTCCGTCCATGGTAACTGTTAATTCAAACATATAATCATTGGGTTTAAAATCGTAACGTTTAGTCAGCCTGAATCTTCCATCATAGCCGTAAATCTGCGAAGGAGCGGTAAAATCACGGTAAAACTCTACAGAATAATCCGATATGCGGTTTACATGAAAATTGGAGGAAACAGGCTGGGTATCCGTATTGCCGAAAGCAATGGAGAACGCGCGCGCTTCATTATTACCGGAAAGAATTAAATCAACAAAAGCATCGGGAGCATCAGGATCTTTCCTGGTATCTTTCCATTTTAATGAAACCATATCGCCGCCCGCGTTGGTAAGAACGGCTGTAAACAGTTCGGTATCAATTACAATAGGCTGCTGTAAAGGTATTGTTTCCATGTCGTTAAATGTCTGCGGCGCCTCTTCCTGAGCCGTCGGAGGTGCTGTTATCTGCCTCTGTGTCTCATAAATAGGCATCCTGTCCATATCAACAGAGGTTACCTGCGATGATTCCTGAGATTGGCTGACAGGAACAGGCTGCGGCGTCGGAGCAAGAAACCCCTGTATCGTAAAAGAAATAATTAATACAATACTGGATAACACAATAGCTAAAATTGTATTTTTTTCCATCTAATATCCTTAATAAAAACTTTGATTCGCGTCTAACTTAACATTTACATTTCTTGATACCGGAAGATTCAAAATCAGGAACAGGATCATAACCGCCTCGGATAAATGGATGACAGCGGAGAATCCTCCTTATAGCCAGTAAACTGCCGCGCAATACGCCGTATTTACTAACAGCCTCGTAAGCATATGAGGAGCAGCTGGGATAATACCTGCAGGCAGGCGGAAAATGCGGAGAAACCGCGTATTGATAAAAACGGATAATAACAAGCGCTATATATTTCATATTAATTAACCAATAAACCAGCTTTTTTGTAAAGGGATTCAAGTTGTCTTATCCTGTCGGAGAGAGATTCACTCCCGTTCACACCGATATAAACAAGAAGGATTAAGTCATAACCTGCGCAAACACGGTTTTTCATCAATCTAAACGCCTCACGACCAAGCCGTTTGGCACGGTTCCTGGAAACGGCATTCCGTGCAGATTTGGCAATGCCTCTGGATTTAGAAAACGTAAAACAAATACGGTTATAAGGCAAGCCATTGCTTAATGAAAAAAGCCTTGCGCCGCGGCAGTCATACTTCCTGCCATTGTCAAAAACCGCCTGAATCTCCTTTCTTCCCTTTAAATGCTCTTCCCGCCTAAAGCGGAAATTTTCTTTCTCAATAATACTAATAGGGTTTTTTCTCGTTAGAAATTGAAAGTTTAATCCTGCCTTTTGCTCTGCGCCGCTTTAAAACAAGCCTCCCGCCCCTGGTTTTCATACGGGCGCGGAACCCAAATTTTCGATTCCTCTTTACTCTGCTGGGTTGATAAGTACGCTTCATGGTATTTACTCCTATATTATAAGGCCTGTCTGCGAAAAAAATTGCATGACAAACCAAAGTTCTTTACAAACAAAAACGATGTTTTAGTTTAGAATAAACAAAAAGAATGGTCAAGGTATATGAATCTTAAATACACAATGTCCGGCTTCATCTATATCTCCCCCGAAGACGACTGCCATGAAACAGTAGACGCCATGCTTGCAACAGATTACAGCGGGGAATTCTGCATTGCTGAAGGTTTTGATCCTATATTTACCGCAAAGCTGATGGAAGCCGGATTTTTGGTAATGTCCATAAATATCGCGGAAAATGAAGGCGATCCGTATTACATTATGCTTCCAAAGCTGCACCTTGTACGTTCTGCTCTATTTTTTGATAACCTGCATATAAAGAAATCCGTTAAAAGGTTATTGAGCCGGTATGAGTTAAAAGCTGATGTTGAATTTGACCGTATTATCGGCTGCTGCGTTGAAAAACACGGCAGCGACTGGCTGACCCCGCCGTTGGTGGATTGCATTAAAAAAATCCGCCGAAATGCGAAAATAAACCGCTCTTCTGCTGACATAACATCTGTTAGCGCCTGTCTTGAATTTCCTGATTCCGGTTTCCTGACCCCCGCTCCCTACCCCTACCCTGCTTCATTCGCACTCTACCGCGGCGAAAAGCTTACCGCAGGAGAATTTGGTATAATATACGGCAATGTTTACACAAGCTATTCTGGTTTTTATGAAGAAGATAACGCAGGTACAGTACAGCTAATACTTGCGGCTCAATACCTGAAGGAACACGGATTTTCATTCTTTGACATGGGTATGCCGCTGGATTATAAAACAGATTTAGGTGCTGTAGATATAAGCCCGCAGGAGTTTGTAAGACTGTTCAGGGGTGAAGAGTAAAACATACCTGCGTCAAGGCTTGGTGTACATGCGCGTCAAGGCTTGGTGGACATGCGCGTCAAGCTTTGGTGGACGATCGCGTCAAGCCCTGGTGGACGATCGCGTCAAGCCCTGGTGGACGATCGCGTCAAAGCTTGGCGTGCATGCGCGTCAAGGCTTGTATAGGCTGTTACTTTAATCCGCGTCTTTTGTAATTAAAATAACTGTCTGTTTAAAGGACTGCCGATCCATATACCTTCGGCAAGATAATCTACCCTCCTGCTTTCGATCAGTATCTGCACATCACTTACATTTGAAAACTCGGTTACAGTCCATACAATTTGCCGCAGCTGAGCGACATAACCTTCAACGCCGAATGTATTAAACATAAAATCTTCGCTGAAATTAATATAAGCTGTGTTTCCGCGGACAGTTGCCGATAGTATTCTTGTATTCCGGGGAATGAGGTTGATTATTCCCTTTGCAAGTTCATCTGCCGAAGGCCCTGTAAGCAGGGCGTTAAGGGCATCCATCATCGGTGATTCTGAAACAGGGAGCCTGCGCATTACGCTGGACTGGAGAATTTGCCCGTCACTGCTTACATGAGTAAAGTAGATTGTTCTGTCCCTTGTTTGTACAGGAGCCGGTGTTTGCGGCTGAGTCTGAGTTTGAGGTTGAGTTTGCTGCTGCGGTTGTGTCTGTGAACCTGGCTGTGATTCAATCCGCGTACCAGATAAAGGTTCCGGTGTTTGTGTTATTGTCTGCGGTTCTGCCGCAATTACTTCAGGCTGCCGTTCATTCTGATCTCCGACAATTGTTACAATCAGCTCATCATCAGTCATCAGCAATTCTTCCTGCGCGCCGGGCGCGGATGTTAGACGATTTTTAAATAGATTGAAATTTGTCTGAATGGTTTGCGCGTTAAACATAAAAACGCTGATGATTACAATTATGAATATCAGCCAGAAGATGACTATCGCCTGAGGCCCTTTGTCGCTGTTATTCTTGTTTTTTTTTCTGACTGCCACAAAAACATGATACGTGAATATGATTAAGGTTTCAAGACAGAATAAAGAACGATACGGTATATTGTATTGCGTATTTTAATTATTGTATACTGACTTGGATACCATGCGTAATAAATTGACTGATGAACTTGCAATCTGCGGAATGAACGCAGTATTGGCTGTATGCGAAAATCATCCTTTGGCAATAAACCGTCTTTTTCTACGCGAAGATCGTTTCAATTCATTTACCGGAATCTGCAAACAGCTTGCCGAACGCAGACGCCCTTATAAAATCTGTGATGATGAAGAGCTTGAGCGTATTTGTAAAAGCGTACACCATCAGGGTGTTGTTGCAATGATAGAAGAGCCTGTTATTGAGCCGCTTAACCTTGATGACTTAAACCTTTGGGCAGACGAAGGAAAAACAGGCGTTATATTACATTCTGTAGGGAACGATCACAATCTCGGCGCTGTCGCAAGAGCGGCAGCTTTCTTTGATGTTTCATTTATCGTATTGAATGAAAAGGATTCCTCATTTAACGAAGAAATGCGCCTTACCACCAGCGCCTGCCGTGTCGCGGAAGGTGCGTTTGAACATTTGGCAGTCCGGCGCATTAAAAGTACAGCGTCTTTTTTAAAGGATGCGGTAAAGAGGCTTGTCACAATCGGCACTGACACAAGAGCAAGAATGCGCATCAGCGATCTTGCGGGCATTGTCAGTACTCCAAAGACAGCGAAGCTAAGGCAAGGAGGCCGACCCGGTATCGCGCTTGTTCTGGGCAACGAAGAGACCGGCCTTCCCAAAGACGTAAAGGATCAATGCTCATGCATCCTGCGCATTCCAGGTACAGGCAATATAGACAGCCTGAATGTATCGCAGGCAGCAGCGTTATTTCTGCATGCCATCTATGAGTTATAACGAGCGCTGTCTCAGAATCCGCCGAACGTATTTACCATTAGCGACGGCTGGTGGGTTGCGTCTAACGTATCGCGCCACAGGCTGCTTTCGGGATTTACCTTGTTGCGGTGAGAGATAACCATCTTGATCGGAAGGTGAACAAATCTGTTATTTACAAGTCCGATGATGATTTTTGTCTTTCCGGCCATCGCAGCGTGTACAGCGGCGTTACCCAGACGTTCACAGTAAATTGAATCATCCGGATTTGCGGGAGCGGAACGTACCGCGTAACTTGGATCGATATACTTCAGGTTGATTTCCATTCCTTTCTCTTCAAAATGTTTGATGATTCTGCTGCGGATATAGACACCGACATCGACCATTTTTACATTTCCGCCTGCATCAAATTTTTTATCCTTTAACAGTTGATCCTGCAGAGCGCCCTCGGCAACAACAATCACAGCATGTTTGCGTTTTTTTATCCTGTCTTCAAGATGGGTTAAAAAGCCGTTGTATCCTTCCAGATTAAACGGTACTTCAGGGATTAAAACAAAGTTAACTTCGTGGCTTGCAAGAGCGGTATGCGCTGCGATAAAGCCGGAATCTCGCCCCATAACCTTAACAAGACCGATACCGTTAATGGCCGATGCCGCTTCCACATGAGCTGCTGATACTACTTTTACAGCTTCAGCTACCGCAGTATTAAACCCAAAAGAACGGTCTATCAAAGCAAAATCATTATCAACTGTTTTGGGAATGCCAATCAGCGCAATTTTCAGGTTTCTTTTATCAACTTCCTCGGCAATATCAAGTGTACCGCGCTGAGTTCCGTCTCCTCCTACAACAAACAGCATGTTCAGATTAAGTTTTTCCATTGTATCGACAATTTGCACTACTTCCCTGCCACCGCCTCTGGCGCTTCCAAGGAAAGTGCCGCCCAGCTTGTGAATATCATCGACAATATCCGGATCAAGCTGCCTTACTCCGTATTGGTATTCGGGCAAAAAACCCAGATATCCGTAACGAATGCCTGTAATCCTTGTTACGCCGTAGCGTGTCCAAAGACAGCGTACAATCGACCTGATAACATCATTAATTCCGGGGCAAAGACCGCCGCATGTTACAATTCCCGCGTGTACATGAGCAGGCGTAAAATAAATATATTCTCTCGGACCAGCGCGTTCCAGAACCTGTGTCCTTTCTACAGCCGGCTGCTCGCCTGGTACGATAAAGGAGCTTAAGCGTACAAACCTGTCGTTAGTAACATAATTAGCGGCTTTATCGCCTTGAGTTTTTGACATCAATATAGGCGATTTCACTGCTGCTTTTCCAAGTTCTTCAATGGTAAAATCAAAATTGTATTCCATGTGTTTTTATTCTCCTGTTTTTTCAGTTATTTTAATTATAATGCCATACAGGCAAAATTGTACATGTTTTTTAATAAATCCGGATTTTCGTATAAGAACATAAAAAAAGCCTGACTACAAAATAGCTTTGCTATCAGTAATCAGGCTCAATTATTTTTAATTTTAACTATGGCGCTGTCAGTCTCCTACGCAAACCACGCGCTCAAGATTTTATCCGCTGTCGCATTGATGATTTTCTCGTTCAGATACGAAGGATCATCAATTTTTTGCCTGAGTTCAGAAATCCTGGATTCGTCAAGTTCCGGGGCGGATCTAATTATTTCTAAAACCTGATATTTTTCAGCCTGCTCCTTGGCCTGCGCAGAAAGGCTGATAGTATCGGATTTGTCGTTCCCCCCCACTTGTTCACTCCTGCCCGGCTTTTTGCCGGATGGAATGGGTTCTACGTAACCTATCCTGTTTACTGTCATACTCATTTCCTACCTATACCGTATTATCGGCAAACATATACTATAAGTTTACCAACTATTTAGAATAATTACTAGAGATAAACACAGAAAATTCACCGATTTGTTCATTTTTTTTTCTTAATTTATCAAGTATTTCCGGCACACTGCCCCTTATATATTCCTCGTGTATCTTGGTCATTTCCCGCCCAAGGCATATATACCTCTCACTGTCAATTTCGGCAATGTCGTCCAGCAGCTTTAGAATCCTGAAAGGTGATTCGTAAAGAACAAAAGCCGCATCCATAGCCATTAATTCACGAAGGCGGCTCTTTCTTCGTCCCGGTTTCGGGGACAGGAAACCTTCAAAAATGACGGTTTTATCCCTGCCGCCTGAAACGCTTAACAGGGAAGCAAAGGCTGACGGCCCCGGAATGGGAATTACATCATGTCCGGCTTGCACTGCCGCTCTTACAAGTTCTGCGCCCGGATCGCTTAAGGCCGGAGTGCCGGCATCACTTGTATAAGCTGCTGTTTGTCCCTGATTCAGGGCTTTTATAATCTTTTCCGCCGCAGATTCCTCGTTTTGTGAACGGCAGGAAATCATTTTAACGCGAATCCCTAAATGGGTAAGAAGCTTCAGGGTACGGCGAGTGTCCTCGCACGCTACAAGTTCAGCGCTCTTTAAAATTTCAACCGCGCGAAAACTTATGTCGCCCAAATTGCCAATCGGCGTAGCAATGATATAAAGAGTAGACATTTTTAAATAATACATATTCTGTATTAAAAAGGCTATCAGATATCATGCTGTCTGTTGATATTAAGATTCTTATTAAATATTATTTACAAATAACGGCAACAGGCTAGCATTGCAAATGGTTATTACGTAAAATGGTTATTTATGGGAGACATATTTCAGACATTGATATTCGTTATCATCGGTATAATTCTTATATCGCTGGGATATTTCCTGTTTTTCGGACCTCCGTCACCCTTTTATCCGCTCCTTCCATGGAATAAAAAAAAGATTCACTCCGGTAAACCCGGCGATCCTCAGGTTTGCCCTGTTTGCTCAATGAAAATGTTAAAAGGGGACTTGATAAAAACTATAGCCCAAACATCAGGCGAATACAGCACAGATCGCATCGTACATATAAAGGGTTGTTACAGCTGCCTTGAGAACGGCCTTCCAAGAAAGTGCCCGATTTGCAGAACAAAGCTGACTGTAGATGATTACCTTATTTCACGCATGTTTGAACGTAAATTTCAGAAAAACCACATTCATGTGCTTGGCTGCAATTTGTGCAGAAAGAGGTGACGGTTCAGTCTTCATGCCGCTGACATTGTTGTTATGTATAAATGAATTTTCAGATAATTTTGGTTTATCAAGTCATATAAAGAATAACCATGTAAACCGTAAAAATCGACAGCATTATTCCGCCTTCCCAGCGGTTTATTTTTCCCTTCGACAGCGGGATCATGACGAGTAACAGTACGATCGTTATTCCGAAAAGCCATAACATATCGGTAATAAACATTGAATGGTTGACAATTTTTACAGGGCTGACAATTGTTGTTACTCCTAAAACACCCGCGATATTGAAAAAATTTGACCCGATTATGTTCCCGATTGAAAGATCCGCCTCTTTCCTGAAAGCGGCAATCAGCGATGATATCAATTCCGGCGTGCTTGTTCCGACCGCTACAATGGAAACCGCTATAACGCGTTCGCTTACTCCCCACTGGAGCGCGATTTCCTTCGCTCCTTTGACAAACCAGCCTGAACTGAAATACAACCCAACAACAGCGGCGGCAATCAGTAATATTGCAAATAACGGCTTCATTGTCGCGGGTTCTATTTTCTCAGTCGCTATGTTTTTTCTCGATTTAGCAACAGACCATACAGTGTAAGCTATTAAAATGGTCACGAAACAGATGCCTTCAAATCGTCCGATAACACCGTTTAATCCGAAAACGAGAACAAGAACTGTCACGAAAAACATTATTAAATAATCAATGCCAATTGATTTATTACGGATTGGAATCGGTGAAATAACAACAACAATAGCTAATATACATCCAATATTCGCGATGTTTGATCCTATCACATTCCCCAGCGCGATATCATGCGAATTTTCAAGAGCTGCACCTACGCTTATAAACATTTCAGGCGCGGAAGTTACATATGCCACAATCGTAAGACCGACAACAAGTGTGCTGATTTTAAAATGCCGCGCTATCTGAACGCTTCCTGTCACAAGCCAGTTGCCGCAGATTATTAATACAAGCAGCCCTGCCGCCAGATAAATATAAGGTATAGCCGCGGCGATTCTCGTTCCTGCCAATAATTGTTCCATAATATTTTACATTCCAATTTCCTTAATCAGGAACAGTTGCTGCAAGGACAATCACTACCCGGGCAGCTTAATAATTCGATCCAGTCAGCGCTGCATTCGTTTTTCTGAATTGATTCCATTGCATTTCTTGCTTTGGCAAAACCGTTTACCGTTTCTTTTTTAATTAATGATTGATCAGTCTGTTCATTGGACAAATTAAGATTACAGGTGTCAAACTGTTCTTCAGGAAGCGTTTCAATCATTATTCCTGCAAGGCGGATCATCTTCGCGAGTTCTTCCGCGGTCAGAGCGAAATCCTTTTTATCGCTCATGATTGCGTATTTCTGCGCAAGGCAGGGTACAAATGAAACCGATGTGATATCAGACGAAGTTAATCCCGCTTCTTTGGCGTAATTGTTTTTTATATCGGAAGCGAACAGCTTGCGCGGATTTTTACCGATAGATATGTGACTTTCCAAATCAGGATAGAAATTCCTTATAAAGCGCATAACACCCTGCGAGCATCCGCTAATTACCGGCAGGCTGTAGCCAGAATTATTTTTCCGTTGTTTTACTTCGCTGCAAATACCGGTATTGGTTATGTTAGCTGTAATTGAAGCGTCATAAACTTTATCAAAGCCAAGCAGCCTGATTAAAGCCGCGAGTTTTCCTTTTGTCACGCTTCCCGCGGGAAGAGAGAACGCTGTTTCAAGGATGGAAGAAATAGCAGGCGAAACCTGCGCTATTGTTTTAATACCCTCTGCTTTTGCATCACAGTTTTTATTAAGAGCTCCCCAAACATCCGCGCTTTGATCATTCCCGCAAATCGCGCTTACAGGACATACCTTTGCGCATTGGCCGCAAAAGACGCATGATACATCTTCCAGCGGCTGTTTGTACGCGGTGGAAATCTCGAATTCATGGCTGCGATTGGAAGTATTAATCGCCCTTATTGTCTGCACTTCCTGGCATGTTTCAACACAGCGCGCGCATTTAACGCATTTATCCATGTCGCGTACAATGGTTTCGCTCTCAATCACAGCTTCGTGTTTTCCTGATTCGTTCTTAAAAGATGAAGATACAACGCCGTATTTTACAGCTAACGACTGCAGCTCGCAGTTTTTGTTTTGTGCGCATTTTAAACAGTCATACGGGTGATTTGCGAGTATCATCTCTATTATTGTCCTGCGTATGTTTACAAGGCGCTTATTAATAGTGACAATATTCACGCCTTCCCACACATCATTCGCGCAGGCTGCAATCAGCTTTCCTCGTCCGTCACATTCAACTACGCAAATTCTGCACAAAGCACGCTCGTGAAGATCGGGATGATCACATAAAACAGGAATATTGATATTAACAGTTTTTGCCGCGTCAAGAATGCTTGTACCTTCGGGAACTGTTACAGGTTTTCCGTCAATTATCAAATTAACATTTTTATTTGGATCAGGTTTGTGACTCATGATAACCTCGTTCCTTCGAATTCCGCCGGGAAAAGTTTCCACGCGCTGTTCAGGGCAACAGCGGCGCTTTGACCAAGCCCGCAGAAGGAAGCGTCTGTCATGGTGCGGATAAGGCGGCGCATTGTGTCAAGATCGACAGTTTTTGCAGTCCCATCTGTCAATTTATTAAGGATTCTTAGAAGCTGACGGTTTCCTTCGCGGCACGGTATACACTTGCCGCAGGATTCGTGAACAAAGAACTCTGTAACACCTTTTAAATAATCAATAACAGAGACGCTTTCATCCATCACAACAATGGCTCCTGATCCGACAGCAAGACCGGCTTTTTTAAGATCCGTGTAACTGTAAATTGTGTCAAGCTGATCAATGCCTCCGATTGGGCCGCTCTGTCCTCCAAGATGATAAAACTTGAGTTTTTTGTTAGCTGCAATTCCGCCGCCAATTTCCGGATCATAGATCGCGTCCCGAAGCGTAACACTGCCAAGCGGTACTTCGTAAACACCCTTTTTTTTACAATGCCCCGAAAGGCAGATAAGCTTGCTCCCTCCTGAATCAGGATGCCCTGACCGCAGGTAAGCGTCTCCCCCCATGTTAATGATGAGCGGAATATTGGCGAATGATTCTACATTGTTCACCAGAGTCGGGTGAAGGAACAGGCCCACTTCCGCAAGATGCGGCGGCTTAATGCGCGGGCGTCCTACTTTACCCTCTGTTGAATTTAATAGAGCGGAGTTCTCGCCGCAGACATAAGCGCCCGCTCCCGATATTACATGTATTTCAAAATCGAAACCGGAACCTGCTATATTTTTTCCAAGGTATCCTGCAGCATGAAGGTTTTCAATCGCTAAACCAAGCCGACGCTGCAGCTTGCGGTATTCGCCGCGAACATAAATGTGACCTGAATCCGCGCGAAAGACAAACCCCGCAATGATAATACCTTCCAGTAATTTAAGCGGCAGCAAATCCATAATAAGCCGGTCTTTAAAAGTGCCGGGCTCCCCCTCATCGGCATTGCAGACTATGTATTTTGGAGTTTCTTTTATGTGTAAAAGATGCTCCCATTTTTTACCGGCAGGATAAGCCGCTCCTCCGCGTCCGAGAAGCTGCGCTTTTTTAATTTCCGCGATTATTTCCTCTGGAGTGCTTGATATCGTTTTTCTAAGCGCGGCGAAACCACCGTTTCTTTCGTACTCGCTTGCAATGAGCGAGTATGCGCGGTCAGCTCCGCCTGTAAGCATATTTGTTAATTTTGACATAAGGCCCTTAACTCGTGTCTGTTGCCAGTAAGACAGTATTTAACCAGCGTTTTTGCTTTTTCTTCGTTTAGACTTCCAAATACATCATCGCCGATTTTCGCAACCGGACCTATATCGCACATACCTACACAGCTTGTATATAAAATTGATAATTTTCCGTCGGCTGTTGTTTCGCCGATTTTAATACCCGCCGCGTCTTCAAACCAGCGTACAACTTCCTGAGTGCCTCCGTGACAGCCGTCCTCATTTTGACATGCAAACCAGCAGGGAGTGCTGCGGCAAATTTCGATGATAAACTCGCCGTGCGGCTCTGTTTTAAACATGGAATAAAAAGTCAGTACATCATAAATTTTCGA
>WQSQ01000021.1 GCA_009787775.1 Treponema sp. | reverse complement strand
GGGTAATGAACAATTGCGGTTATTTTCGCGGGAAAGTGGTTTTTCTTCGGCTAAAACGAGGTTTTTATTCATTATTTGGAGTATAGCATTTTTAAAAGATTTAATCAAGCTTATTTAAACCAATAACTGTAAAGCCTGATAATATAAGCAATTCGGGACGATACTCAAAATGCATTGTATCAAACTGCATCCATTTGCCGCCCCAAATAAAACCATAAGATTCAAAAATTTTAATTACCGGCGCAGGCGGGTGGTATCTTTCTGTATACGGAATATTTCTCCAATCCCTGCCTGACTGCGAAGACCAAAGCCAATATGTTTGTAATCTGCCAAGCGATCTGGGGAGAAAATCTATTGCAAGACCGTATGAATGATAAGATCGGTTTGCTGTTAACGCGATGTTACGCCAGTTATAACTTTCCTGTGTATAAATACTGTTTATCCATGTTTGAATATCCTGATCTGTCTGCGCGGCTGCTCTGATTTGCGTTTCTATCGTGACCAGTCTTTCATGTATATCTTTATGGATTCTTGTTTGCTTTCCAAGAAAATTAAACCTGACAAGCTGGTTTTCTGTTTCTCTTTGAGTGCCGGAGTTCCAGATAGTATCAAGGAAAAAGTTTGATCTTCGGGTTTGTACTCGCTGCGCTGAACTGCCGCTGTTTGAGCCTGCTGTGCTTGAAGATCTGTTTGTTGTTGAAGGCGTTCTTTCAACCCATTCGGGAAGCTCCGCAGGATAATTATAGAAAGATATAGCCCTGTAGTTTGATGAATTTTCAAGTTCGCTTTCAGGCAGAAGCCTTCCTCCGGCATAATAATACCATGTATCATTTAAGAAGAACGCCCAGTCATCGTTTAAATATTCTATCTTTTCGATTTTATCGGGATATGCCGTCATAAGTGTTTTTATTATAATTTCCGCTCTTGTCGGTACAGGCGGTTCTTCTGTTTCTACAGCTTCGATTAAATCCGCGGGTATTTCAACGGCATATAATGAGGTTCTATTTATACAATTTAAAAATATCAATGAAATAAAAGTAAGAAATAAAATTCTAATAAATAATTTCATTTTGTTCCTGTCAGCTCTCAGCAAAGCAATGTTTTATACGAATTATATACCAGAAAATGGCGGAAAAAAAGTATAATGCTGTCAAATTATTGCCTAATCCTTTCATTGTATTTATTTATCTGTATAAAAAATATATTAAATGTTATAATCGTATGGGGAAATAATGACCGCAAACGATATTTTAATTGATAAATTATTAAAATTCGCGCCCGAATCAAAAAGTTTTCAAACTAAAATTGACGGTTTTAGCATCGCCCGCCGTAATATCCCCAACATGATTGAACAATGCATGACACCATCTATTGTTGTTGTTACGGTTCAAGGTAAAAAATGTTCTGTTATTGGCAATGTAAATTATTATTACGAAGCCGGAAATACAATGATAATTGGGATGAATCTGCCTTCTTCAAGCACTGTAATTGACGCGACTGAAAAAAAGCCATATTGTTCAATGGTATTGAAACTGGACGCCTCTCTGATTAATCAAATATCCGCGGAACTGACAAATGATAAAATTGATAAACAGAATATGTCGGCTGTAGCGTGTTCAAAAACAGAGCCTGCTGTGCTGGAATTATTTACCCGCCTTGTTGATTTACTGGAAACACCTGAACATATCAGGTATATCGCGCCTTTGATTATCAGGGAAATTCATTATCGTTTGTTAATCAGCCCTCTCGGCAAGCATATAAGGACTATAAATTTTTTTGGAACACAATCTAACCAGATAGCGCAGGCAATTACATGGCTGGAAAAAAATTATAATGTTCCTTTAGTAATTGAAAAATTAGCTAGGTATGTAAATATGTCTCCATCAACATTTCACCGTAATTTTAAGTTAGTTACCTCATTAAGTCCTTTGCAGTTTCAAAAAAAAATACGGCTGCTTGAAGCTCAGCGCTTAATGATTTCGGAAGGGGTAGACACTTTAACTGCTTCATATAAAGTGGGATATGAAAGTCCTACGCAATTTAACAGGGAATATAAACGTATGTTTGGCAATCCTCCTGCAAAAGATATTAAGTATATTTTAGCTAGGGCAGGGTGATAATTGCTGAAAGCGGCGCGGAAAAAAGGAAAAGCTTTCAGGCTGTGACGCATGCAGAGCATAATAAATATTAACAATCTTGAATACATTTAAACAAAAAACACCGTCTGGCTGCGCCTAAACGGTGTTTTTCTGAACTGTGATATAATCAGATCATTTATAATTTATTAATATATCTTACATGAACTTCGGGTGTGCCGTAGCTATGCCTTGGCCAATGAACTTCCCCGTAAATTCCAATGGTATCGGTTTCAGCGATACTTATCCCTTGAAACCATAAGTATTGCATTTCCTTCGTTCCGATTTTTACAAGTACATCGCCTGAAGAATCACGGAAAATATACAGGTCTCTTCCTCCGTAAAATTGGATGATGTTCCCTTGTATTACTATCGGTGATTTATGATAGTATGTCCATGCTTGAACAACAGGGACAGCTTGTAATCCGTATCCATATTGACCTTGTATAATCTGTCCCGGAATAATCTGTTGTCCGGGAACAATGGCCTGCCCCGGTACAATTTGCTGACCGGGAATATACTGCGCAAACGCGCTTCCCGCAGAAATAAAGAAAACCAAACTTAAAACTAAAACCGCTGTATACTTTTTCATGTGTATACCTCCTAAATTGATTTGCATATCTTTATAACGAACCGTTTGATATGCTTTTACGAATAATATAAACCCATAAAAAAGTAAAGCAATTCACCAAATTAGGTTAGACATACGGTTTTACACTGTTTTTTAACTACCAATATAGGTGATGTTTGATGTTTTTAATAGCATTTTTATTAATTCTAACTCTGCGGAACAATGTGGTAATAGGTTTTTGGCCGTTATGCGTTATTTATTACAATTTTCTTATTAATCTTGCGTGTATCTCCGGCGCTCTCTGATAATCTCCCGGGTCCCGATGCAGTTCGCCTGATATTTCTATGGTATCGGAAGGGGTTATGGTTGAGCCGAAGTCTTCCCATTCTTTAGGGCCGATCCGCAGGGTAATTTCTGTTGATAAATCTGTGAAGGTATAAAGGTCGCCGCCAAGCGCCATTACAATACATCCCTTTATGATTACCGGAGTTCTGTGTTCAAGGGATTGGGCTTGAGCTACAGTGCTGATATGTGTCGGTCCAATAAAGCCGTATTGACCGTTATTGGGCGCATTGCCTGGCCGCGGACCATACGCAGGTTTATCGGGTCTAGGCGGAGGCGCGCCTGGGCCGAATGTCCCCGGCGATGAGTTAGATCTCTGACTGTTATAGCCATGTGCGCGGATGGCTGATATTACGCTGATTACAAGTAAACAAATAACACCGAAAATTGCAAGTTCTCTAATGTGCGGCGGTATTGCAAAAATATGCGGTGGTATTATTAAAAATCTGCCATGCGGAATGGCAATTAAAACAAATAAAATAATCGCCGTTATTAACCAAAAATGACTTTTTCTAAACATATATACCCCTTATTTATTATATCAGATTGTATTAAATTTACAATCCCGCTATAAGTGGCCTATAAGGACTGGGTATGTTGTTCTTATAAGGTATTTGCTTTATATGACATTGGCGGCTTGTTAATGCACAGTTAGATGATAACTTGATTTTGTACTTTTGAATTATTCATAACTCCTCAAATACACATATATTCTCCATAATACGGCTGATCAAGAAGGGAAACAGAAGTTTGAACCGTTACATACCCTTATTCCACTCGATGAATTCAAAACTTTTATGGGAATTGACGACAGGGAAGATAAATAAGCCCGATTTTGCCTTACTACTGCGGCTTTAAGTATTGAGCAATACTGTAAGCACAGTCTTTTTAAAAATATGAAATACTTGTTCGGACACCTACTTTATAACTAAATGCGGCCTAGAAGACTCGAACTTCCATACCTCTCGGCACTAGCACCTCAAGCTAGCGTGTCTACCAGTTCCACCAAGGCCGCATCTTTTATGTCTTAACCCATTATCCATGGACAGGTAACATTTTTACCTAAAAAAGCTGTATTAGTCAATATATGATAGACAGATAATTTATTACATATTACTATGGCCTTTATGAGGAAAACATGAAGAAAAGAGCACTTATAAGTGTATTTTATAAAGACAGTATTTTAGAATTGGCTTCTTTTTTAAAAGATTCAGGATGGGAAATTATTTCTACAGGCGGTACTTCTGAATATCTTCAGGAAAACAAAGTACCGGTGACAGATATTTCCTCTGTTACAGGTTTTCCTGAATGTCTCGATGGGAGGGTAAAAACACTTCATCCTGCAATTCATGCAGGTATTCTGGCGCGGCGTGATGTTATAAGTCATATCGATACGCTAAAAGAGCAGAAGCTGAAAACAATTGATCTTGTATGCGTAAATCTTTATCCGTTTTTTGAAAAAGTTCAGGAAGAAATTACTGACGAAGATAAAATCGAATTTATTGACATTGGCGGACCGGGAATGCTTAGATCTGCCGCAAAAAATCACAAAGATGTGATTGTTCTGTCAGATCCTGCGGATTATCAGAATGTGATCAATTGCCTAAAGAACGGAAATGTACCTCTTGAGTTTAGAAGACATCTTGCGGGAAAGGTATTTAATTTAACATCGGCTTATGACGCGGCAATTGCAAAATATTTACTGAGTAATGATGAATATCCGCGTTTTATTCCTGTTTCTGCCAGGCTTGAGCAAAAGCTGCGTTACGGTGAAAATGCCCACCAATCAGCGGCTCTTTACCTGAATACCTCCGGCTCCGGCGTGTTTTCGAATTTTAAACAGCTTCACGGGAAAAAGATGGGCTATAACAATATCAAGGATCTTGATATTGCATGGAAAGCAGTATGCGCCTTCGGCCTTGAAAAAGACAGCGCTCTTCCTTTAGGTGATGCTGATGTAAAACGCTTCTTAAAGAACAGGGAGAGCGGGAATAAAATTTGTTGTGCTGCCATAAAGCATAATACATTGTGCGGAATCGCATCAGGCGATACTTTGTATGAAGCTTATAAAAAAGTCTATATTTGCGATCCTGTATCCATATTCGGCGGAATTATTGCATGTAATACAAAAGTTAATGAAGCAGCCGCGCTAAAACTTGGCGAATTATTTCTGGAAATGGTCGCTGCTCCTGATTTTGATAAAGACGCTCTTGAGATGCTTAAGAAAAAAAAGAATCTGCGGGTTATCAGAATTAACAAGGCTCCGAAAGAAACGCATGAATGTGTCTCAGTTGACGGCGGCTTAATAATCCAGAGTGCCGATCGTATCCTTTTTGATAAGTGGGAAGTAGTAACTAAATCCGTACCGGAGCAAAGAGACATTGCGGATATGATATTCGGAATGAGAGCTGTAACTTTTGTAAAATCAAATGCGATAATGATAATAAAAGAGGAATCTGCAACTGGAATTGGAGGTGGACAGGTAAACAGAATCTGGCCTGCCAGGCAAGCACTCGAAAGAAGCGCTTTAGCTATTAAAAACGCTTCCCTCGAAACCTTTGATACAGGCGGCAGCCCATTTAAAGACGACCTGCCTGCGAGAGTACTTGCGTCGGACGCATTTTTTCCATTTGCCGATATTGTAGAAGCCGCCGCAGCCGCAGGTATTAAAGCGATAATACAGCCTGGCGGCTCAGTAAACGACAAATTGTCAATCGAAGCCTGTGATAAATACGGAATAGCGATGGTCTTTACAGGTACGAGACACTTTAAACATTAGCCTGGGAATCTCACGCTGAAAATTTCAATAATGCTTCTATTTAAAATAATTCACTGCGCCTGAGAAAATGTCCATCTTACGAATACCGGGAATATTTTTATAAAGCCCGTCATCGAAACGTTCATTATGCGCCATTCTGCCGAAGATGCGGCCGTCGGGAGAAGTAATGCCTTCAACGGCAAAATTGGAATTATTGGGATTAAAGCGTATATCCTGTGAAGCGTTGCCGTCAAAGTCGGCATATTGCGTCGCTATCTGGCCGTTAGCCGCAAGAGCGCGGGTTAATTTTTCGTCCGCAATAAAGCGCCCTTCGCCGTGAGAAATCGGTACGATATATTGTTCACCCTGCTCAAGGTGGGAAAGCCACGGCGATTTATTAGAAACTATTCTTGTGTTAACAAGCGTAGATTGATGTCTGCCAATTGCATTAAAGGTCAGGGTAGGGGAGGAGTCAGTCATATCACGTATTTCCCCGTAAGGAATAAGACCAAGTTTAATAAGAGCTTGAAATCCGTTGCATATTCCAAGTATAAGGCCGTCTCTTTTTTGCAGCATTTCCGCAATGGCGTCAGAAATAATCTGGTTACGTAAAAATGCTGTAATAAACTTCCCGGAACCGTCAGGTTCATCACCGCCTGAGAATCCTCCGGGAATAAACAAAATCTGAGCGCCATTAAGCTCTTTTTCAAAACCTGTTACGCTTTGCGCTATATCGGCGGAAGAAAGATTTCGTATAACGAAGATTTGAGATAATCCTCCCACTTTTTCAACCGCTTTTGCGCTGTCATATTCTGAGTTTGTTCCCGGGAAAACAGGAATTAAAAACTTTGGTTTTGATTGCAGGCTGGCTTTTATTTGGCGTTTTATATCTGTATTTTCTTTTTTCAGATAATTAAACGTTTCCGTCTTGCTGTCATGTTTAATCATGTACGGATAAACGCCTTCCAGTTTGCTTTCCCATGCGAATTGCAATTGATAATACAGCATTTCAATAGATTTTGTTATAAGTAAATATTTATCGGTTGTTTTGCCGAAATATTCAAAATCAACCGTATCATTTTTCATTAATTCTTCATTGTTTACTTCTACTATAAAGCCGCCGAATCCTTTTTCCGCGGATAGTTCTTTTTCTGTTTCAAAGCCTATACGGCTGCCGAAGCACATTTTTAAAATTGCTTCTGCTGTCCCTCCGCTGCCCATTGCCCAGGCAGAGAGGATTCTTCCTGAAGAAATTAAATCTTCTACTGTGTTAAAGAACCTGCATAACGCAGAATAGTCCTGCTTTTCATTTAAGGAGAACGGCGGTTTTAATAAATACACCTTGCTGTCCGTTTTTTTAAATTCAGGAGTAATTATATTGCCGGTTTTAGAGGCAGAGACTGCAAATGAAACAAGGGTAGGAGGCACATTAATACTTAAGGATGATGTTTCAAAGCTGCCTGACATTGAATCCTTGCCGCCTATTGCAGCAACTTGTAAACCCATTTGCGCGTCAAGAGCGCCTAAAAGAGCCTGAAAAGGTTTTCCCCAGCGGGAAGGATCGCCGCCTAACTTTTCAAAATATTCCTGAAATGTAAGATAGGTATTCTTTCTGCTTCCTCCAGATGCTATAATTTTTGCAACTGAATGAACAACCGCGAAAACAGCTCCGTGATACGGGCTTAAAGAAGATATTTCAGGATCAAATCCCCAGGAAAGGACGGAGCATGTTTTTGTCTCTCCTTTTAATACCGGGATTTTCGCTGTCATCGCCTGAACAGGCGTTAGCTGATACTTACCGCCGAAGGGAGCCGCAACGGAGGCGGCTCCGATGCATGAATCAAAACGCTCTGCAAGCCCCTTTTGCGAACACATATTTAAACTGCCGATAAAATCCGCAAGATCATTGTCATTGTTGAAAATTGTCATCTGATTTCCGATCTGCTTTCTCAGTTCTCCGTTCTCCTTTACATGTACTTTCGCGCATCTTGCGGATCCGCTGGAGTCAAGAAAATCCCTCGCAAGGTTAACAATTGTTTTTCCCCTCCATTTCATTACAAGGCGTTTATCATCGGTAACATCCGCTATGACTGTAGCTTCAAGATTTTCATCTGCAGCTAACTTGATAAAAGCGCCTATGTTTTCTTTAGCTGTAACTACTGACATTCGTTCCTGGCTTTCACTGATCGCAAGTTCCGTGCCGTCAAGACCTTCGTATTTCTTTGGGACTTTGTCCAGGTCAATCAAAAGGCCGTCCGCAAGTTCACCGACAGAAACGCTTATGCCTCCCGCGCCGAAATCGTTGCAGCGCTTTATCAATTGCGTAACGGCGGGATCGCGGAAAAGCCGCTGGAGTTTGCGTTCTTCAGGTGCGTTGCCTTTCTGTACGTCAGCGCCGCAGGTTTCAAGAGATAATAAAGTATGTGTTTTGGATGATCCTGTAGCGCCTCCTATGCCGTCCCGTCCTGTTCTTCCGCCCAGAAGGATTACAGCATCGCCGGGAGAAGGAGTTTTACGGATAACTGTTTCAGCAGGAGCGGCTCCTATAACAACCCCTATTTCCATGCGTTTAGCCGCGTATCCTGGATGGTATATCTCATGAACAAGACCGGTTGATAGCCCTATCTGATTGCCGTAGGAACTGTATCCGGCCGCCGCGGTTCTGCATATCTTTCTCTGCGGCAGCTTTCCGGGCAGGGTATCAGACACGCTTTGAAGAGGGTCGCCCGCTCCAGTTATGCGCATGGCCTGATATACAAACGCGCGCCCGGATAACGGATCACGTATCGCGCCGCCAAGACAGGTAGCAGCTCCGCCGAAAGGTTCTATCTCGGTCGGATGATTATGCGTTTCGTTTTTAAACATCAAAAGCCAGTCCTGCTCTTTGCTGCCGGAATCAGAAAGCGAACCATCGCCATTCGAACCTGCGGTTTGAGCGTATGGCTGAATATCAACTTTAATCTTTACAGAACACGCGTTTATCTCTTCGGATTCATCCAGATTGGGCAGCAATCCCTTTTGTTTTAATGCCGCAGCTCCTGTCGTGGCGATATCCATCAGGGTAACAGGTTTACCGTTTCTTCCAAGAGAAGCGCGGAGGCGCAGATAATTTTGGTAGCTTTCCTGAATGATTTCATCGTCAATCTGAATTTCATTAAGTTCAGTCAGAAATGTCGTGTGACGGCAGTGATCCGACCAGTATGTATCAAGAACACGGATTTCAGTTACCGAAGGATCGCGTTTTTCATCGCTTCGAAAGTAATCCTGACAGAATTTTAAATCAGATGAATCCATTGCAAGATTTAACCTTGCGCGGAGATCCTCAAGGCCGGATTGCGATAAATTGATAAAACCGTCAATAAAACCAATGTCATCCGGCTCTGTTAATCTTGAAACAAGTGTTTGAGGTTTTTCCAGTGAAGCTTCGCGGCTTTCAACAGGATTTAAAAGCCACGACTTTATCCGGGTATATTCATCATCTGAAAAATCACCGTAAAGCGCATATATCTTTGACGAATGAATCCTGGGTCTGTCTTTCCCCGTCGTAAGCGAAATACACTGTGCGCAGGAGTCAGCGCGCTGGTCATACTGGCCAGGAAGGTACTCTACAGCAAAAACACGTGCGTTATTAAAATCCGGGAATTTATCATATGTAATGTCAACTGGCGGCTCTGAAAAAACCGTGTTTCTGACGCTGTTAAAATCAATTTCGCTGATATCTTCGGCAAAGTAACGGTTAGCAATCCTTACACCAGTAATTTTATCCAATTGAAGTCCAAGCCGCAGGTCTGATAGAACGGAAGCCGCTTCCTGCGCGTATTCCGGTTTTTTTTCTACATATATCTCATAAACACTCATAAGCGAAGTATAGCAATATCCAAATATATTAACCACACATGAGTTGTTTTTTGCGAATCCTTATTGAAAATTACAGCATAACAACAACGAACACCATAAAAAGGCTGTTAAAAATATTTGAATCTGAGGACGCTCTTATTTTATAGTCTCCTTAAGGTTCTCGGAACCTTCGATAAGGGCGCCAAAACTAAATTCAAAACTGCCGGTTCTGATTTCTTTGGCAAGTTTATTTATGGATTTTTCCGCTTCGGATGATTTTTCTCCAACTGCCTTTGCCCGTTCAACGGCTTCCTCTTCGGCGTGTTTTTCTGCAATTTTTATAGCGTTCCGGGCTTGTTCCGCCAATACTGCGTTACGGCTTTTTTCAGATGAATTGCCTTGACTGAATTGTCTTCGCTGTTCTTCTGTGATGTTTGCCGTGGTTACAAAACTGCGGACAGCTTCTGTTTTTGGTTTTTTATTAATGACATACCGGCTTGTGTCTACGTCCGGCATTACTTTTTCTTCTTTTTCGTGCTTATCACTTTGTAAGTGAAGTACTTCCTGGACTGATAATATTTTACTTTCTTCTTCTTTATTCATAATAGAGTATATTGTACTTAACATATTTGAGAAAATCAACGAAATTCACATTGCTTCACTGCGGAAATCAATCTTGATGCGCCACTTGTAAAAACACTGACAGATTTACATTGAACCCTTGTACAACGTGTTGTACAAGGCTAGTACAGTCTTGCTGTACAAGGCTAGTACAATCCGCTGTATAAGGCTAGTACAACGTGTTGTACAAGGCTGGTACAGTCCGCTGTACAAGGCTGGTACATTCTACAGCATAGAAATCATTTTGTTAGTCTCATCTTCGGCTGTTGCCCAGCTGCAAACGAGGCGGATTACAGTGTTGCTATCATCCATCTTTTCCCAGATGTGAAATTTAAATGATTTTTGAAGTTCAGCTATTTTTTCATTGGGCAGAATTGGGAAGATCATATTCGCGCTGGAGGCGCTGCTTAATTTATAACCCTTGCTAATAAAAGCTTTTGCTAGTTTTTGCGCCGTTTTATTGGAATACCTTGCAAGTTCAAAGTAGAAATCATCCGTAAACAATGTCTTAAAAAAGCTGCCGATTAAGGCGCCTTTTGCGAGCAGCGCGCCGTGCTGTTTAAGGTAATAGCGGAACCTTTCCTTTAAATTATCATTGATTATGCAGAGAGCTTCACCCAGCGGGCTCCCGTTTTTTGTTCCTCCGATATAGAATGCGTCGCAAAGCTGTGCCATGTCTTCCGGTTTAATATCCATACCCTCGCTTACAAGAGCGGTTCCAAGACGGGCTCCGTCAATATAAAGATATAGGCCGTGCTTTTTGCAGACATCATATAAATCCGCCAACTCCCGCTTTGAATAAACAGTGCCTTTTTCTGTAGCCTGGGAAATAAAAACAAGCTTTGGATGAACCATATGTTCATCGGCATGCGTATTGCAAACTTCCTCAATACTGTAAGGCAGCAGTTTTCCTTCCCTGTTCGGCGCGGTTAAAATCTTGTTTCCGTTATGCTCTACAGTGCCGCATTCATGTACGCAGATATGGCCTGTATCGGCGGCAATAGCCGCTTCAATGGGAGAAAGCGCGCAATTGCATAAAATCATATTTGTCTGGGTTCCCCCGCTTATGAAGTGGACGTCGGCGTCTGTCAGCGCGAATCTTTTTTTTATCAATTCTTTCGCCTCTTGTGAAACACTGTCAAGGCCGTAGCCGTCCATCTGTATTTTAGACAGTTCATATAAGCCGTTTAACAGTTTTTCGTGCCCCAATTCAGAGTAATCGTCTTTGAATGAATACATATTTTTACGTTATCAAAGAAAAGTATAAAAGTACAGGCACCTTGTTTTTATCAATTTAACTGTTTAGAATTATCAAAATGACCGACTTTGTTCATCTCCATGTACATTCGGATTTTTCTCTTGCGGACGCGTCTGTGTCTGTAACGGATTTGGCAGACCGCGCGGAAGCGCTGGGGATGACGCATATTGCCCTGACAGATCACGGCAATATGTTCGGAGCTATGCCTTTTATAGCAGCCTGCGAGAAAACGATCGCCGTTAGGAAAGACGGGAAAAAAGAGCATGTTAAGCGGAAGAACCCGGTAAAACCTATAATCGGCTGCGAGGTATATGTCTCTCCTGGTTCGCGTTTTGATAAAAAAGGCGCCGAAAGCGAGAACAAGTATTATCATATGGTTTTGCTCGCATCAAGCCGTGAAGGATATTTTAATCTTGTAAAAATTTGTTCATACGCTTACACCGAAGGTTTTTATTACCGTCCGAGAATTGACGATGAACTTTTGTCCAGGTACCGAAAAGGGCTTATAGCGCTTTCCGCGTGCGCGTCCGGAGAAATCCCCCGCCTTATAACGTCCGGAAAGACCGAAGAAGCAATGAACAGGGCTATTTATTACCGTAACCTTTTTGGCTATGACGAAGGGAATCCGAACTTTTACCTTGAGATACAGGATCACGGAATTCCTGCAGGCGGATTAAGAGGGAATGACTTTTCACAGAAAGATATAAATACTACTGTTGCGGATATCTCACGGAAAACAGGCATACCTTTGGTTGCTACCAATGACGTACATTACCTCAACAGAGAAGATTACGTCGCTCATGACATTCTACTCTGTATAGGAACAGGGAAAGTAAGAACCGAGGAGAAGCGTAAAAAATATTACGGCGATCAGTTTTATTTTAAAACAGGCGATGAGATGGCCTCTTTATTCGCCGAGTATCCGCAGGCGGTTTCCAATACTGTAAAAATCGCGCAAAGATGCAACACGAATGTCCCCAACAGGGAAAAAGAACTTATTCAATATCTGCCAGATTTTAAAATCCCTGAAGGATTTGATGATACGCAAAGCTATCTTCGCCGTCTTTGCAGAATAGGGCTTGAGAAACGTTACCCGAATCAAAAAGCCGCTGGCGGAAAAGAATGGGAAGAAATAAAAGCACGTGAAAAATACGAGCTTGACATAATTATCAGCATGGGCTTTACAGGGTATTTCCTGATAGTAGAAGACTTTATCAATTTTGCGAAAGAACGCGATATTCCTGTAGGTCTGGGACGCGGATCTGGAGCAGGTTCCATTGTCGCTTATTCTCTCCGCATAACAGATATAGATCCGCTAAAATACAATCTTCTTTTTGAGCGGTTTTTAAACCCTGAGCGTATTTCCATGCCAGACTTTGATATTGACTTCGCGAATGAAGGCCGTGCGGAAGTGATTAACTATGTTACTGAAAAATACGGGAATGACAAGGTAGGGCAGATTATTACTTTCGGGACATTGGGAGCGAAGGCTGTTATAAAAGATGTTGCCCGTACTCTTGGGATATCCATTCCGGACTCGGACATGATAACAAAGCTAATCCCAAAAGATCCTAAGATAACTCTTGAAAAAGCAATCGCCGATGAGCCGCGTCTTCGCGATCTTGAACAGGATGCGCGTTTTACTGAACTTTTTGCGCTTGCGAAAAAGCTTGAAGGGCTTCACCGCCACGCTTCAATACACGCAGCTGGAATTGTAATCGGTAAATTACCGCTTACGGAACTGGTACCGCTTTATCAGGAACGCGACGATTCAAAAAAAGGTAAATCAGGAGGTATTGCGACCCAGTACAGCATGAAATATCTGGAGCAATGCGGCCTTGTTAAAATGGACTTTCTCGGTCTTAAAACACTTGATGTAATAAAGCATACCCAGCAGCTAATCCGGCGCAAGGGCGGGAAATATTCTGCTTTTTCCGTTGAAGAAGAGAGGGAGGATGACCAGAAGACATTTAAAATGTTAGGAGAAGGAAGCAGTTTTGAAATATTTCAGTTTGAATCTGACGGTATGCAGAATATTCTAAAGCAGACAAAACCGACTTCAGTTGAAGATTTAATTGCGCTTAACGCCATGTACAGGCCAGGTCCCATGCAGAATATTCCGCGTTTTGTTGACAGCAAGAACGGCCGGACTCCCATAACATACCCCGATCCGAGTCTTGAAAGCGTTCTTAAGGAAACATACGGAGTTATTGTTTATCAGGAACAGGTAATGGAAGTCGCGAGAATTATCGCCGGCTACAGTATAGGGCAGGCTGATCTTTTGCGGCGCGCAATGGGGAAAAAAGAAAAAGAAACTCTGGATAGGGAGAAGATTCCGTTTCTTGAAGGAGCTGTTAAACGCGGGTATAAGGAAGAAAAGGCGGGGGCTATTTATGATATGCTTGTCCCGTTCGCGGGTTACGGATTTAATAAAAGCCATGCTGCGGCATACGCCATAATCGCTTACCGCACCGCTTTTCTAAAAGCGAACTTTCCTGCAGAGTTTATGGCAGCTAACCTCACAAATGAGATTCGCAGTGCTGATAAAGACAAGCTTTCAAGATGTATTGACGAAGCGCGGAAGATGGGACTTACAGTTGATCCGCCTGATATAAATAAATCTGATAAACTTTTTACCGTTGTTGACGGACGCATTGTTTACGGCTTTTTGGGAATAAAAGGTTTAGGCGACGCTCCTTCTGATGAAATTGTGCGCTGCAGGCAGGACGCAGACGAAGGGTTAGGGCCTTATAAAAGTTTTATTGATTTTCTTGACAGAGTTGATTTAAAAGCTGTCGGAAAGAAGTCAATTGAACTTTTAATTCTGACAGGCGCTTTCGACAGTTTTGGAATAACGCGTGAAACCCTTAAGGGAAATCTTGAAAAGGCGTTTGAATACGCGTTGAAGAAAAGAGAGGACAGGGAGCTGGGACAGACAAGTCTTTTTGAAGATTCCGGCGAAAAAGATATGCCGGATTATATTTTTGAGGAGTTTGCGCCCAGCAGCCGGGCAGAAATATTAAACCTTGAAAAACAGTTAATTGGCTTTTATTTTTCTGGGCATCCGATGGATGAATACAGGGAAATCTGGCAGAATACTGTGACTGTAAATCTGGGAAAGATTGATAAATTAATAACAGGAAATTGCATTCTTGTTGGTATAATAAAGAACATTAAGCAGGTAAATACCAAAAACGGCGGCAAGATTGCTTTCGCGGCACTTGCGGATTATAACGGAGAGATTGACGTTACCTTTTTTTCTGCCGTATGGGTAAAAAGCCAGACATTTATTAAAGATGATACGGTTGTTATATTAAAGGGAAAGATCGATTATCAAAAAGACAGGGAAAAATACAGTTTTGTAGCTGAAAATGTCTTAAGCAGGCATGAAGTAGCCACGGCAGTTAAGGAAATAAAAGATACAGAAGATAAAAACAAGACTCATAGAATCACATGGGCTTATATGGCGGATTTAAAAAGTTCATTTATTTTAAAAGCAGGAAAAGGCCATTATACAGTAATTGGTTATTTAAAGTCATTGCGTGAGATTAAAGACAGAAACGGAAAAGAAATGGCTTTTGCAACCCTGCAGGATTTTGAAGGTGAGATTGATCTTGTCTTTTTTGAGAAAGTGTACACTGAATGCCGCCATCTGCTTAAGCTTAACGAGATTATCGCGCTAAAAGGAAGCATTGATCCGGAAAGCGAGAGAAATCCCGAAAAAATAAGTTTCAAAGTTACAAGCATGGCAGATTATCCCCAACTAAACAGAAGCGCAGCAAAAAAAGCCGCGGCAGGAGAGATGCCTCCGGAGCAGGAAGCTGAAAAAACAAATGAGAAAAAAAAGGAAGAACAGAGCGAAGAAGTACATATAAGGCTTAAAGAAGGAGCTGCGGACAGTAAAGAAGAACTCAATAGGCTTCGAGATTTTCTTGCAGATAACTCAGGCTCTCTTACGATTTTTATTCATGTTCCTGTCAGTAAAGGAGAGCTTTCTGAAAGAATTATCCGCGCAATGTCAGGATTGGATATTACAGCCGACAACGATACAATTGAAAATTTAAAAAATATAGATTGTGTAGTGGATGTTTGGAGGAAGTAATGCGTTTTATTTTTAATATATTAGCGGTATTGACAGGCATTTATTCATTGTTAATTTTTATTCGTATAATATTTTCATGGCTAGGGGGTATGGTATCAGGTAAACCTGTAGAAATTTTAAGTCAAATTACGGATCCATATCTTGACTGGTGGAGGCAGAAATTAAACCTTCGTATCGGTTTATTTGATTTTTCTGTTATTGCAGCAATTGTAAGCCTTTCACTTTTACAAAGCGTGTTCAGTATGTTATCTTCAGCGGGCCGGTTTTCCATAGGCAGTTTACTTGCGGTAATTTTAGTGTCTTTATGGACTATAGTATCATTTATAGTTGGCTTTTGCATGATCATTATTATCCTGCGCGCTTTTGCGTACCTTACTAACCGAAATATTTACAATCCCTTCTGGAGTGCTATTGAATCAATATCACAGCCGCTGATGTTCAGTTTAAAAAGGATTATTTTCGGGAAAAGAATAGTAAATTATTTAAATGGAATGATAGTTTGTTTTGTTTTGCTCGCTTTAGTTATGTTCGGAGGAAGATTTCTTATAAACTTTCTTGCCGGTTATTTTTATAGACTTCCTGTATAATGTTTTTTCGAACTTGCAATATTCCGGTTAAAAATATAATTAACAAGAATGACAGCATCATTCCCAAACTTGCCAGTCTTGGAATATTTACAGTTTCTGATCTTCTTTCGTTCTACCCGCGTGATTGGGAAGATCGCAGCAAAATGGTACCGTTAAAAAACTTTAAGGACCATTCCGTTTGTACTCTTGTTACAATTTTAGCGCGTGACTTTATGGGTTACGGGCCGACAAGAGCCATGAATGTTTACATAGAAGATGATACTTCTCAAGCTGTGCTTAAATGTTTTAATCTTTCAAAACGCCCATGGCTGGAAAAGACTCTTGTAATAGGGTCAAAACACATGGTTTACGGCAATTTCAGCGTGAAGAAGGGAGTGCTTCAATCAAGTGCATTTAAAACATCAGCAGAAGAAAAAGCAAATTATTTTAACAGACTTGTCCCTGTTTATCCTCTTACATCAGGATTAAAACAAATAAGTATTCACCGTTTAACATCCGAAATGTTAAAAAAATATGTAAAGGGCATAGAAGACGAATTGCCTGCTTTTATTTTACAAAAAAGAGACCTGTTATCTAAGAAGGAAGCGATAAAAGAAATTCATTTTCCTTCTTCAGTTGAAAGCCTTGAAAAAGCGAAAGAAACACTTGTATATGAAGAACTTTTTTTTCTTGAAGTGATGACAATCCGCCGTTCTCTTGAAAGAAAGAAAAATAAAATAAGCATATTTTCTGCTGACAGCGAAAAAAACGGAGAAATTACACCTTTGCAGCAGTGTCTTCTTGATAGACTGCCGTTTTCAATTACAGATGGTCAAAGAAAAACAATTACAGAGATAAACCGCGATATGTCATCTAACTCCGGTATGGCGCGTCTTTTACAGGGTGATGTCGGTTCGGGAAAGACGCTTGTTTCCTTTATGGCTGCTCTAAAGGCAGCCGAAGGGGTGCAGAATAATATTCAAGACTGCGGTGCAGAAAGAGGGCAGACAGTCATCATGGCGCCGACAGAATTACTCGCGCGTCAGCACGCGGAAAATGCGGCGCGCCTTTTGGAACCTCTGGGGATTAACATTGCTTTTCTTACGGGGAACATTAGAACGCAGGGGAGAAGGGAACTGTTAAAAAATCTTGAGTCGGGAATGATCGATGTCGCTGTTGGGACTCATGCTCTTTTTTCAAAAGATGTCGTGTACAGGAATTTAAAACTTGTTATTATAGACGAACAGCATCGGTTCGGAGTAACGCAGCGTTCCCTGATAATGTCCAAGGGAAAAGATCCCGGACTTTTAATGATGAGCGCGACTCCGATTCCGCGTACATTGTCGCTGACTCTATTCGGTGATATGGATGTTTCTGTAATTAAAGACATGCCGCCGGGAAGAAAACAGATTATTACCCACCTTGCGAAAGAATCAAATGAAAAGAAAGTATATGACTTTGTGAAAAAAGAGCTTCAAAAAGGAAGACAGGTCTTTTTTGTATATCCGCTAATAGAAGGAGAAGGCGGTATTAAAGATGCAGTTTCCATGGCTGGCAGACTTGCAAAAGAAATTTTTCCCGAATACAAAACAGCTCTTGTTCATTCAAAACTACCCGAAGATGATAAAAAAAAGACAATGGATGATTTTAGAAAAGGAGAGATAAAAATACTTGCGGCGACCAGTGTTGTTGAAGTAGGAGTAGATATTCCCAACGCGACATGCATGATAATAGAGCATGCCGAACGTTTTGGCCTGTCCGCTCTTCACCAGCTTCGCGGGCGCGTTGGAAGAGGGCAGGAGCAGTCATATTGTTTTCTTGTTTACTCTGATGAACTTACCGACGAAGGGAAAATGCGCCTGAAGATAATGCTGGAAAATAACGACGGCTTTGTTATTGCTGAAGAAGATCTGCGACTTCGCGGTCCTGGCCAAATCATGGGTAAAGAACAATCAGGCTATCTTGTATTGGGAATTTCAAATCCAATAAGAGACATGGAAACACTTGTAAAAGCTCGCGAAGATGCGCTGTTAATTCTTGAAAACGACCCCGATTTTTTACTTGAAAATAACCGCGTAATTGCAAGAGTCTTACAGGAAGCTCCTCCATTCAACGAAGCCGGGTTATGAATCTTCACTCTCCATTAAGCATTGCTTTCATCTTTGCAATATAATCCTGCGCCTGTTCTTCGTCTGCAACTTCTTTTTCTTTTTCGTGAATTTTAATTAATTCAGATGGGATCTCATCAAGAAACGGAGAAGGAGAACATTCTTTTGTGCTTTGAAGGTGACGCCTGTTTCGGCAGCTTGTAATGAAAAGTTTTTCCCGCGCCCTTGTGATAGCGACATAAAAAAGTCTGCGTTCTTCTTCGATGCTGCCTGATTCGTCGTCATTTTCATCGTTAATGCTCTTTTCGTGAGGGATCAACCCGTCTTCAGCTCCGGCAATAAAAACTGCCAGAAACTCAAGACCTTTCGCAGTGTGAATAGTCATCAGGTTGACTTTTCCCTTGTTGTCTTCTTCTCCGTCGTCCCGTGTTATCAAGCTGATTCTGTTAAGCCAGGGATAAAGACTTGAATCCAAATTATCAGGATCGTTTTCCCAGTTTTCTATCATATGGATAAAATATTCTATGTTACTGTATTTCCAGCGGGCCTTTTTTTCATCTTTTCCATGTTCAATGACAAGATAACTCCAGTAATCAATACCATCAACCAGCTTTCTTACACATTCTGATAGCTTCCAGGGTCTTTTATTTTCACTTTGCTTTTCAAGGAAAAGTGAACGCAGATTTTCTATCATAACAGAAAATTCTTCCAGTTCAGTTACCGCTTTCTGGTCCTGAAATAAACCCTGTTGTCCCTGTTTTCGGCTGTAATTCAGGCGTGTAAGAGAATCCCACATGCTTATTCGGTTATTCTTTGCTATTTCACTCAAATGCAGGATTGTTGTTTTTCCAATGCCTCTTCTTGGTGTATTGATAATCCGTAAAAAACTTACATCGTCGTCTGTATTCGCAATGATCCGCAGATAAGAGATGATATCCTTTATTTCCTTGCGCTGAAAAAAACTAGTCCCGCCTGATACACGGTAAGGAATGTTTTCCGATAAAAAGGCTTCTTCAATGTTACGCGCAAGTGAGTTGGTCCTTGTAAGAACGCCGAAGTCATGGTATTTATATTTTTCTGATATTATAAGTGATATTATCTGGCTTGTGATAAAGTTTGCTTCATCAGTTTCATTTTCAGGATAAAAAAGTTCTATAGGCTTTCCTCCTTCTTTTTCCGCCCAAAGGTTTTTTCCCTTCCTGCCTGAATTATGCGAAATAACTCCGTTTGCCGCGTTTAAAATTGTGGAAGTTGAACGGTAATTTTGTTCCAGCTTGATTTCAATTCGTCTTGGAAAATCTTTTTCAAACATTAATAGATTTTCATAATTTGCGCCTCTCCAAGAATAAATTGACTGATCGTCATCTCCTACAACGCATATATTGGCATTCTCATCTTCAGCCAAAAACTTCAGTATGTTATATTGAATAAGGCTTGTGTCCTGAAATTCATCAACGAGGATATAACGGTATTTTTGCCTGTATTTCTGTAGAATTTCCGTTTGAGTCATTAATAATCCCAAGGGAATGACAAGAAGATCGTCAAAGTCAACCGAATTGTATATTTTTAAAGTTTGCTGATATTCATCATATACGATTTTCATATCATGACTGAAGATATTTGAATTATCTGTCCAATTTGCAATGCCTGTTTTAATTTTGGAAAAAAATTGACTGAGCGCATAAAGGTCAACCTTATGCGAAAACATTTTACATTCCCTTAGCGATTCTTTAATCAACGATATTTTATCGGTTTCATCATAAATGGAAAAATTGCTTCTGTATCCTAAAAGCTCGCAGTTTTCCCTGATAATTTTAAGACCGAAAGAATGGAATGTACTTAAAGCAAGGCTTTGGAGTTTTTTTCCAGTCAGCTCCTTAACCCGCAGCTCCATCTCACGCGCGGCTTTATTTGTAAAAGTTAAAGCCAGAATCGCCGATTGAGGAATTCCATTATCTAGCATATTAGCAATACGGTATGTGATTACCCTTGTTTTACCGGAACCCGCTCCCGCGATTATTGACACAGGTCCATTAACAGTAGATACTGCTTTTAATTGCGGTTCATTAAGCTTATCTTCGAACGATGTTAAAGTTTTACGTTTTGACATAATTCTCCCAAATCTTACAAGGAAAAATAATCATAAAGCAGTTAATGCCATAAAAAGGAAAGAAAACACTTGTTATCTAAATATTAATTCTTTTGAGCCCTTATTGTCTTTGTGGTTGAATAGTTTTTATTAGTAATGCGATTTGTTTTCCGGCTTTGCCGCGATGGCTTACCATGTTCTTCTCTTCCGCGGAAAGTTCTGCCAGAGTTCGGCCGTAATCTTTCAAAAGAAAAATCGGGTCGTAACCAAAGCCGCCATCTCCTCTCATTTCGTTTTTTTTTACAATTTTGCCTTCAATTGTTTCCTGAACAAGGATAAATCGGTCAGCATTCAAAAGAAAAGCCATCGTGCATACAAAGCGCGCGCTTCTGTCCTGAGCATCTCCCAATTCATCAAGCAGTTTTATATTCTGCTGAAAAGCTGTTAACTTTATACCATTTTCCATTCCATAACGTGCGGATAATACTCCAGGTCTGCCGTTTAGAGCGTCTACGCAAAGACCAGAATCATCTGCGATAACAGGTTCGTTTTTTCCAAGCAACTTTTGCAATTCTCTCGCTTTAATAAGCGCATTATCGCAGAAAGCAGCTCCTGTTTCTTCGGGATTAAAAATTAAACCTTCATCTGAAGGTATTTTTAATGATACTTTGAGTATGGCTTCAAGCTCTTCTTTTTTTTGTGCATTATTTGATGCAAACCAAATATTCATATTTAAAATTTTCCTTATTTTTACCAGCATTAATGGCGGCGATATTATAATTATTAAACAAACCGCCGGAAAGTGCTTTCTTCTCTGATTACTTTCAGATATTCAATGTTGAAATTGTTCGGGAACTGATGTTTCCGAACAACACTATTGATATTCTTTCTTAAAAAGCAGATTTATTCAATCATGTAAACGAGGAGCAACTGGACAAATTCATTGTATTAGATTAAATTTATATTTATAGATTATGAGATTAAAGTACATTGCCGTTATAACGGGTTTTATTATAATAATGGCTTCTTCATGTACAAGAACAGAACCTGTAATATCATACGGTTTTTTACAGCTTGTATTGTATCAGGGGGAAACACAGCCGCAGGAGCATTTCTCATTTTTTATTCTTGCGGAAGATGAAGACGGTTTTGATAATCTTGAAGAGGTTTACCTTTATCATGACAGGGAACAGCTGCGATGGCATTTTAAGAGCGATGACTGGATGCATTACAGGATTGATGGAAAAGATTGGATTGGTACGCGCAGTATTACCATGCAGGACGGAAATCTTCCGCGCGGCACTTATCGTGCGGTGCTTTTTAATAAAAGCGGGGAGAGTACACGGCGAAATTTTACATATGATGGTAATGTGAGTTATCCGTTTCCTGAATTGTCAATAGCAGGCGGCACATATGTAATAAATTCCAGATGGCCTTCCAACAGACTTGTCTGTTACGATAATTCTGGGAATTATATCAGCACTGTCACTGTTGATTCGTTATCGGGCAGCGTATTACAGTTAAGGCTTCCCTCTTCTGCAAGAACCGCTGCTTTATGGGCTGAAGATGAGTATAATTTCTGCAACGCTTTTACAAATGTGGTTCCTGTAAACTGATGGTTAAAAGTTATGTGATACGCAAGGGACATTATACAGACGCGCAAAAAAAAGCATATGATTCGCTTTCATCAAAATATCTGATTCCTGTTCCGCGTGACAGCTTGACTTCTGAATATACTGTCAATGCAGGAAAACTTGATTTAAAAAAAACATTTTTTAATATCAGCAATGTAATAATGGAAATCGGATTTGGATCGGGAACTACGACAGCGGAAATTGCTAAGGTAAATCCTGATAATAATTATATATGTATTGAGGTTCATCGTCCCGGTATTGGCAGGCTGTTGTGGGAAATAGAAAAACGAAACCTTTCAAATATCAGGATCATCGAATATGACGCTGTCTTTGTGGCGGAGAAAATGATTCCAAATAATTCATTAAATGCAATCCATATTTTTTTTCCAGATCCTTGGCCCAAAAAAAGACATAGAAAACGCCGTCTTGTACAGCGCCCGTTTACAGAAATTCTAGCAAATTGCCTAAAACCGGAGGGTTATATATATATGGTAACAGATTGGGAAGACTATGCTGATCATGCTCTGGAAGAGCTTACAATGACTTCGTCCTTAAAAAATCAATATAATGGATTTGCACTTCCTCAAAAGTGGAGGCCGAAGACAAGATTTGAACAGAAAGGTCTTGAAAAAAACCATGTAATCAGGGAATTATTATTTATTAAAAATAATATTGTATAAAAATAATATGTTATTAACAATTGATATCGGAACATCAACTTTTAAATCCGCATTTTTTGATTTTAATGGAAACAGCCTTGCGTCAGTATTCATTCCGCTTTCAATTAAAAGTGAAGGAGTTAAACACGAAATGGAACCTTCATTATGGCTGAATGCATTTGAAGAATGCTGCAAAAAGCTAATTGAGCCTGATAATCAAAATAATCCTTCTTCTGGAATAATGACGCATCGTCTTTCGGATATACAGGTAATAATAATCAGCGGAAACGGTCCTAGTCTCGTTCCTGTTTTTGAAGAGCCGTCAATAGAAAACAGACTTCATGTTCACGCGGAGAACGCGCGGCTTTGGCTTGACAGGAGGGCTGTAAAATATCAGGAATATGTAACAGAAGTTATGGGCGGCTTTGTAGATGCGTGTTTCTTTTTGCCAAAGGTTCTTTATATAAAAAATAACGAAGAAGAACTATACAAAAGGACAAAATATTTTTTAGGATGCCCCGAATATCTTGCATATGCACTGACAGGAGAGGCGCGGACTGTTATTCCATGCGAAGGATTCGATCGTTGGTTCTGGAATGATGACGTACTTGCAAAATTAAATCTTGATAAAGAAAAATTTCCTCTCTTCATCCGGCCCGGAGACCTGTTCGGAACAATTTCATTGAAGGTTGCGCAGCTTTACGGATTTAAAAAGGGCATTCCTGTTATATCAGGCGGGCCGGACTTTTATGCAGCAATTTTAGGAAGCGGAGTAATAGAACCAGGACAGGCATGCGACAGAAGCGGCTCTTCTGAGGGAATAAATCTATGTACTTTTAATAAAGTCAACGATGATAGGCTGATGTCTTACAGCCATCCAATAAAACCGTATTGGAATTTATCAGGAATTATTAACACAACAGGCAAAGCAATTGAATGGGGCTGCGATCTTTTGGGATTGAAAAGCATTAATGATTTTTTCTTGTTAGCAAAAGAAAGTAAACCTGGATCAGGTGGTATTATTTTTCATCCATATCTTGCGGGAGAACGTTCCCCAATATGGGACGCGTCTTTAAAGGCTTTATGGAGCGGATTCAGCCTTTCATCAGGGAGGAGCGAATCGGCAAATTCAATACTTGAAAGCATAGGATTTGCGATCCGCGATGTTATTTCTGCTATGGAAGAGGCGGGTGTTGATTTCCGGCAATTGCGTGTAACAGGGAAGCTTTCATGTTGCAATTTGCTCAATCAAATTAAAGCTGATATTACGGGAAAGGAAACGCTTGTTTGCAAATGTAAAGAAGCAGAACTGCTAGGGCTCGCAATAATCGGTTCCTGTTCGCTGAACATGTATCAATCATACGCCGAAGCGTCTTCAGTAATGGTTAAAATAGATGAGCATTTTGAACCTGATATAAAAAATACGGTAATATATAATAATCATTTTTATGAATATCAGCAAAGAAGGAAATAAAATTTTTTTATTCGCGCTGAGGAGTTTAATATCTCGCCATTTATGACTGTTAAAAGATTATAAAACCCAAAATATAATATTTTGCCGGAACAACATGCTCCGTCCGAACCTCCGGTTAGATTTCAAGGCGGGATTGTTGATTGACATAAATCTAATATTTTTTTATTATATGAATAATGAAAAAATTAATTGTTTTTTTCCCATTAATATTTGTTTTATTTGCATTTGGATGTACAGGGAAAAACAAGCCTGTACAAACGGATAATAATTTCTCAGTTCTTGTTTTTATTACGGGGGTAATTACAGGGAGCCCGACTTACGAGATGATGGCAGAAGGCGCTCTTGAATTTGCGCAAAAACATCCGAATGTAAATGTAAAAATATATGAAGCGGGAATGAATCAGGCACAATGGGAACAACAGCTTGCGGAAATGGTCTCCGAAGGCGGGTATGATATTGTAATCGGTTCAAACCCTTCTCTGCCTGAAATAAGCGCAAATGTTGCCCTTAGGTTTGAAGAGCAAAAATTTATAATAGCGGATGCCGAATATGAAGGAAATCCGCAAATTAGGACATATAATTATAACCAGTATGAACAGTCGCTTTTTTTAGGATATCTTGCAGGCCTAATTACAACAAGTGAAATGCCTCATGCTAACATACAAAAAAGAGTTGGTTTTATCGCCGCGCAGGAATATCCTCTTTTAACAAGGCAAATGGTACCTGGTTTTATCGAAGGAGCGAAACTTGTAGATCCTGAAATAGAACTTGATATGCGGATAATCGGAAACTGGAGTGACGCGAATAAAGCATCTGAGCTTGCCTCTGCAATGATAAACTCAGGTGTTGATGTGTTTACTGCAATCGCGGGAGGAGCAGCACAGGGACTTATAAGAACAGTATCGGAAAGAGGAGCGTATGTTGTCTGGTATAATACAAATGCCTATAGTCTTGCTCCAGGCTTAATTGCGGGATGCGGAATTATGGAGCAGAAAAAACTTACGATGGAGATACTTGAAGACGCGTTAAATGACAGAGTACAATACGGTATCAGTGAAACAATTGGAGTAAATGAAGGATATCTTGGTTTTATGTTTGATGATCCGGGATATCAGAATCTTCCCTTGGATATCAGGGAAAAATTTGAATCGTTTCTCGATGATAGTTTCAAATAAAATGAAGATGGATTTTCATTAAAACTCAAAATATATTTGAAACAGTTTTAAGGTTTGTTGTATAATAAAAATATTTTTATACATCAGAGGTTTTTTTTAAACTTCAACTTTTTGGAAAACTACCTTTATTTTTAATGTAAGTTATAGTAAATTATTATGAAAGCAATTGAAATAAGGAATGTCTGTAAAACCTATATCGGTAAAATTAAGAAAGCAAATAACAATATAAGTCTTGATTTAAACAGGGGAGAGATTCTCTGTGTCGCAGGTGAAAACGGAGCAGGAAAAACAACTTTAATGAAAATCCTTTGCGGCTTAATAAAACAGGATTCGGGCGAAATAATAAAACACGGAATAATTGGAATGGTTCACCAGCATTTTATGCTATTTGGAGATTTTACAGTAGCGGAAAATATAGTGATTGGACTTGAACCGCGAAAAGCGGGTTTTTTTTTTAACGCAAAGGAAGCAACAGCTGTTTCACAAAAAATAATATCAGAAAATAATTTTTCAATTAAAACAAATTTAAAAGTAAATGAACTTACGCTTGGAGAAATGCAGCAAGTGGAGATTTGCCGCATTCTTTACCGTAACGCGGACATAATTATTCTAGATGAACCGACTTCAATACTGACAGAAAAAGAGAGCTTGTCGCTTTTTAATACGCTTAAAAATCTTATAAATAACGGAAAATCTATAATATTAATAACTCATAAGCTTAATGAAATTAAACATATAGGGGATCGTGTCGCGGTATTAAGGCAGGGAGAATTAGTCGATATTAGGGATGTAAATAAAGTAGATATAAACGAAATTGCCAAAATGATGATAGGTGAAGTAAAACCAGAAGATATTTCACACGGTTTTAAAGAAAGCAATAAAATACAGATAAATGACAATGAAATTATTAATAATATTTCCTTTTCAAAAGATAATTATTATAAGAGTAAAGATTCAAATCCTGTAATATCCTTTGAAAATATTACTGTAATGCGGAGCGGACAAAAAAGGCCGCTTCTAGAAAATGTTTCGTTTGCGGTAAACTCAGGTGAAATTCTTGGATTTGCTGGTGTAGGAGGAAACGGGCTTGGCGTAATTGAAGCAGTTCTCAGTGGTTTCCTACATCCCGAATCAGGAAGAATTATGCACAAAGGAATGGATATTTCGGGGTTAAGCATAAGAAAATTACGCAGACAAGGCCTTGCTTTTGTTCCCGCTGACAGAATCCGCGTAGGAAGTGCATTAGAAGCGTCGATAGAAGAAAATATAATAATTAATCACAGGAATTGGATTGGAAAAAACAAGAGTCTAATTAAGAGCTTTACAATGAATCAGATTAATAAATTTAATATAGATACTTCTAATATAAATGAAAAAGCCTCAACGCTTTCGGGCGGTAACCTTCAAAAATTAATTCTTGCAAGAGAGACTGTCTGTCTTAAGGATTATATAGTTTTCTCTGAACCGACATGGGGTCTGGACTTTACGGCAAGCCAATTCATATTAAGAGAGATAAATGAACTGAAAAAATGCGGAACGGCTGTTATTTTAATTTCGACAAATCTTGACGAGTTAATCGCATTAACTGACAGAATTATAGTAATGTACAGAGGTAAAATTGCAGGTCATTATATAAATAAGGGTAATGATTTAATTAAAGAAAAGATTGGCATGAATATGCAGGGAATTGTCAGTGAATAAAGGAAGAAATATATTTTCAGGAATAAAGAATATTCTTCATAGCAGCACTCTGATTATTCCTTTAATAGCAGTATTATTTTTAATTTTAATAATATTTATACTAAGCGATACTCCCGGCAGGACACTCTACTTTTTCTTTATCGGTCCTTTCAGGAATCTGTTCAATTTCGGGAATATGTTAAACGCTTCAATTCCGTATATTTTCGGAGCATTAGGGATAATAATCGCAATAAAGGCTGGACATCTTAATCTTGGCGGGGAAGGACAGGTTTATCTGGGAGCTTTTATTACATTAATTACTGCGCTGGTTTTTGATACGTTTGGTATAATTGGGACAATCGTTGCTGTAACTGTCGGCGTTTTCTCAGCTGGTTCCATTTCTGCGTTCAGCGGTTTTTTCAAAGCCAAATGGAATACAAATGAATTAATCACAACATTTTTAGTTTCATGTGCGGTAATCCCTGTTATTGATTATTTTATAACCGGTCCTTTCCTCGATCAGGAAACTTCGCTCTTATCAACAAAAAAGATTACGGATAATATGCGTCTTTCTCTTATATTAAAACCTTCAGGTTTAAGCTCCGGTATTTTTATTGCTTTAGTTTTTGTAGTTATTGTATGGTATTTCCTTTATAAAACAAAAACGGGATATGAGTTCAGGATGGCAGGCCACAATGAAATGTTTGCGCGTTACGGAGGGATTGATACAAAAAGAAACACGGTTACCGCTCTTTTTTTAAGCGGATGTTTGTACGGATTTGCAGGGAGTATTGCTGTCGTTGGAACTCATTATTCCGTGATAAAAGATTTTTCGTCCGGGCTTGGCTGGAGCGGCCTTACAGCGGCGCTAATCGCAGGTTTTTCTCCTTCTGCTGTTATACCTTGTGCGGTTTTCCTTGCATGGATTAACTCTGGCGCCAGAATAGCAATGCAGAATACAGGGTTTACATTTGAAGTCGCTTATATTGTACAGGCAGTTATTTTCTTTCTTTCTACAAGCAGTTTTATAAAGAATTCTTTTATTTCAAGGAGGAAGATTTAAAAATGGAGAATCTCATCCTCTTCCTAAAAAGTGCTGTAACCATTACGATACCATTGTTTTTCGCGGCTCTAGGCGGTTTATTTACAGCTATTACAGGCATACTGAACATATCGCTTGAAGGCATGCTTCTAATGGGTGCGTTCTCATCCCTTGCCGTTTATTACTTTACGGGGAGTTATCCTGCAGCTATAGTCTGTGCGGTTATTTCGTCAACAACGCTTGCGGCATTACATGCATTCTCAACTTTTAAATTACGCGCAAATATTTTCATAACAGGGCTTGCGGTAAATCTTTTATCCAGCGGAATATGTGTTGTTATTTCTGAAAGATTATTTAATACAAAAGGCGTCGTTTCAGTAAATATAAACAATAGAGCGGGCATTACCGGAGGATCTTCGCCGCTTTTTTTATGGTATACAGTTTTTGGATTGATAATACTGTTAATTGTATGGCTGACAATTTATAAAACTCCGTTCGGCTACAGGCTTAGAGCCTGCGAAAAAAACTCAGACGCGCTTGTTTCCCTGGGAATTAATCCTGAGTTTTATAAGATTGTATCGCTTCTTGTGTCTGGAGCTTTCTGCGGTATAGGAGGATCATTTCTAAGTTTAAATCTTGCCGCCTATGTTCCGGAAATGTCCGCAGGCAAGGGATGGATAGCGCTTGCTGTTATATTTCTGGGCGCCAAAAAGCCGCTTGGCGTTATGGCAGCTGCTTTTATATTCGCGCTTGCCGAATGTTTTTCAAACTATGCACAGGGGTTCTGGAGTATTCCTGCAGATTTTATTCTTGTCCTTCCGTATATTTGTACGTTGACTGTATTGATTACCCTTTCGGCGGTTCATAAAAAAACGGGGCTGTAAAATAATACATTATTTATTGCTTCACACCCGTCCAATCGTGCCTGCCTGCCTGCCATCTGCCTGTTTGGATGACTGTACTAACCTTGTACAACATGTTGTAATAGCCTTGTACAGCAGACCGTACCAGCCTTGTACAACAGAGTGTACAAGCTTTATACAACACGTTGTAATAGCCTCTTTACAGCAGACTGTACCAGCCTTTTACAACAGATACCTGCTCCGGGTTTTCGGGCTGACTTTTTTACCAAACGTACATACTGAATATTTAAACTAAACAAAAATGCGCCCGACAGGACTCGAACCTGCAACCTACGGATTCGAAGTCCGTTACTCTATCCAGATGAGCTACAGGCGCCGCCTTAGGGTGGATGACGGGTCTCGAACCCGCGACGACAAGATCCACAATCTTGTACTCTACCCCTGAGCTACATCCACCATACCAAACCTACTATGGGAAAAATACCGCTTTTTGTCAATACACCCCTAAATTGAGCATATTTTAACGCCGATATATAAAATGAAGCAGTCCAGGTAAATTGTTAATTTGAGGTTATCATGATTTATGAGAAATGCAGGGATATTTTGCTCAAGGAATTTGAACTTATCCAGAATGCTGTGATTATTCAGGAAAATATTCGTCTTGCAGTGACAGACAGGCAATGGACGGTTTTTGAAGAAAACCTGAACGCGATGAACGGAATAGAAAGCAAACTGGAAGAATTTGAGAGCGAAAGAGAAAAGCTTTTTAATGTTTTTAAAACGCTTGTACATCAGCAGATTTTTGCTGAAAATCTGGACGCCAAAGGCCGGTTTCATATACTTACAGCCTATCTTCCAGAAGATCAGCGTAATGAATTAACTTCGATATATCACAGCCTCAAACTGGAATCTATTAAGCTGAAAATCGCGAATGAATCGCTGGCTGTTTATGTAAATGAAATTAAATCGACTTTAAGGGATTTTTTCGATCTTGCTTTTACAGAGCGCGGCGGAAAAATGTATACAAAAGAGGGAACACATTTTTCACACGACATGCGCAGCATGGTTTTGAACCGCAGTTTTTAAGGAGAAGGCAATGACATCGACATTTATGGGATTGGAAATAGGAAGAAAAGGCGTACAGGCTCACGAGACTGCGCTTAACACAGTCGGTCATAACATAAATAACATGAATACTCCCGGATACTCGCGGCAAAGGGTGCAGTTTGATTCTTTTAATCCTCTTTATCAGCCTGCGCTTAACCGGGCGGAAACTCCTGGGATGCTTGGGCAGGGCGTAGTTGTCGAACGGATTGAACGTGTCCGCGATCAGCTCCTTGACAAAAGAATTGTAATGAACGCTTCTTCGGAAGGCTACTGGGAAACGCGCGATAAATATGTAAGGGACATGGATAGGCTTTATCTTGAAACAGGATTTAACTCGATCAGAAGCAAAATGGATAATTTCTGGGACGCGTGGCAGGAACTTGCATATAACGCTTCCGATATTGAACACCGTGTCGCTGTCCTTAACAGGGGTCAGACTTTAATAGACGGTATAAATATTCATTATCACGGTCTTTCAACATTGCAGCTTATGGCCAATGAAGAAATTGAAATGACCGTTTCAAATGTTAATGAAATAACAAGACAGATAGCCTTGCTTAACGGCGATATTCAGCGTGTAAAAGGGCTTGGTGACAATCCAAATGACTTGATGGACAGAAGAGATTATCTTGTTGATGAACTTTCCAAATTGATTGACATTACCATAACACAAACTGATCCTGATGAGTTTATGCTTCATACTTCAGGCCATGTCCTTGTACAGGGCAGGGTAGCGCGCCAGTTTGATTTAAGAAAAGACACGGACGCTGAAAATTTCGCCCATATGTACTGGCGTGATACAAAAAGCCTTATGACTTTTACAAAAGGCACGCTTGGCGCTCTTTTTGAACTTCGTGATGTAACAATAGAACAGGAAATTCAAAATCTTGATAACTTTACCATGAACTTTACAGATCTTGTAAATGAAATTCACAGTAACGCGTACGGAGCCAACGGAAGAACAGGTATTAATTTCTTTTCCGAATATCCGTATATAACAAATATTAACGGCAATTATGACCGCTCCGGAGACGGAGTATTTGACTCAACATATATTTATAGAATTAACGGGCAGAACTCTCTTGAATCTCAGGCTCAGCCTGGTTTCGAAGGCGTTATTACGCTTTCGGGAGCTGACAGGCAGATACAGGTTTCGTATTATGCGACAGATACAGTTGATGATATCATTAAACGCATTAATAATTCAGGAGCGGAAGTTGTCGCGCGTCTTAACAGGGACGGACATCTTCAGTTAAAAGGCACTCCTGCGGAATTGCTTGACGGACAGAGAGT
>WQSQ01000020.1 GCA_009787775.1 Treponema sp. | reverse complement strand
AGCATCTTGTAACCGCTCTATGTTCAAGCGATATAAACTATACTTTTCTATCACAGAAACAATTTTCTCAGGCAGGATTGTCAGGTGCGCATCTTTATTCTCCTTGCATCAGTGAAGATCAGGGTAAACTTATTGTTATCTTCCCTGTTTCTTCATTGATAGAGAGAGAACTGGAAGTTAAAAGTTTTTACCATGTTTTTAATGAATTAAATAAAAAATCTGAAAATAAAATAAATCTTTCTGATCAAGACTTTAAAAAAGGGAATTTACAACGCGGCGAACAAAACGATTATTCATACTATACAGGAAATTTCGGAAAAATTATCTGCATTTTCCCTGATAAAGTATCTACATCTCCCGAAGAAGCTATTGATACCGCGTGGAGCCGTTTTTTTGAAGAGATATCACTTTCAGATGCTATTGTTGAAACAACATTGCCTTCAAAAATATTTAAAAGCCATAAATCATATATAAAGAATAATTTTCCGGACTCCTCAGTCGCGGGAAAAGATTTTTCTCCCCGCCGTTTTCTTATCGATCATGAAGAAGCAAACAGTATTTATTCTAAAATGATTTTTACAAATGTTTTAATTAACCAGCTAAAAGGGGATAAAGCCCGCAAACAAAACGCAAGGGAGGAACTCTGGAAAGCTCAGGATTCATGTTTTTTCTCACCGTGTAACGGGCGGCTTCGTAGCGAACTTCGGAAAGCCGCTTACAGTTCTCTTATTCGTGCGGAGAGGTTATCCAGGGAAAATGTAAAAGTAATTTCTTCTCTTGTACAATATGACTTTGATTTAGACGGTATAAAAGAATATCTATTCCAGAATGAAAAGATAAATTGTTATATACACAAAAAGGGCGCAAGCATTTTTGAACTTGATTATTTTCCCAATGAATGGAATTACCTTGACTGCGGTGCAAATGAATTCGGCAAACGCACTGCTTTTGCGGATATTATAACTTCTGTTGATGAAAGAACTGACGGGAATTTTAATTTTACATCAAGTAATTCCAGGCTTTGTTTTATCTGTCAATATGAGGCACAAGCACAGGACAAAAAAGAGAAATTATGCTTCAGGCTTGTATCTGATGGCAATGAACAGTTTGATTGTATTGAAATTAATAAATGTTATTTATTAAAAAAAGAATCTCTGAATGTTTCATATATATTGAAAAATACAAGTAAAGATAATCAAGTGTTTCAATTTATACCGGAAATTGATTTCTCATTTGCCGGTATTGGTGATGAATATGTTCGTTTTTATACAACTGACAAAAGCGGAAACGATATCCATTTAGACAGTATGTACAAAGCTAATAATTTAAAAATCCACGATATAATAAATGAAGTGCAGATTGTCTTTTTTTCTGAAAAGGAATATTCAGGGAAACTTATCACTGTTTTTAACAGTGATCGTTATCAGGCAACGAGGATAATACCTGTGTTTTCAATTACTCTTAAAAGCGGTGAGGTTTGGTCAAATGATTTTTCATTAAAGTTTTCACATTAAAATATTTTGACATATTGAAAATTGAGCTTCTTTTTTTTATACTGTACTAATTATGAATAGACGATTAATTACTTCGGCATTACCCTACGTTAACAATGTGCCTCATCTTGGAAATCTGATTCAAGTACTTTCAGCAGATGCCTTTGCGCGCTTTTGCAGGCTTTCCGGCTACGAGACTCTTTATATCTGCGGTACGGATGAATACGGAACAGCTACTGAAAATAAAGCCGCTGAGGAAGGAATAAGTCCGAAAGAATTATGCGACCGTTATCATGCAATTCACGCAGATATTTACAGATGGTTTAATATTACTTTTGATAAATTCGGACGAACTTCAACAGCAATTCAAACTGAAGTAACACAGGATATTTTTATAAAGCTTGATAAAGCGGGATTTATTTGTGAAAGAACAAATGAACAATTTTACTGCTCAAGGTGCAAAAAATTTCTTGCTGACAGATTTATCCGCGGTATCTGCCCGAAATGCGAAAGCAGTGAGGCGAGGGGTGATCAATGCGAAACATGTCAAAAATTGCTTGATCCTATTGATTTAAAAGAACCGCAATGTAGCTCCTGCGGCTGTACTCCGTCACTTCAAAAAACAAATCATCTTTATATTGATCTTCCGGGAATCAGGAACAAACTTGAATCATGGATTAAAACCGCGTCAGTTAACGGTTTCTGGGCGCATAATGCTATACAAGTGACTCAAGCATGGATACGTGACGGACTTAAAGAGAGAGCAATAACAAGGGATTTAAAATGGGGAATTCCCGTTCCAAAGAGCGGATATGAGAACAAGGTTTTTTATGTCTGGTTTGACGCGCCAATAGGTTATATATCCATTACAGGAATGTTGGGTGAAGAAATAGCCGCTAAAAACAGCAGTAAATGGAGCAACTGGAGAGAATTTGTAAATTATTGGTGGAAGGCTCCGAAAGAAACAGATTTATTTCAGTTTATTGGAAAGGATAATATTCCGTTTCATACAGTAATTTTTCCGTCAAGCCTTTTAGGCAGCGGAGATAACTGGACAATGCTTCATCATATGTCCAGCACGGAATATCTGAACTATGAAGACGGGAAGTTTTCCAAATCAAGGGGTATCGGGGTATTCGGAACAGATGCGGTTGAAACAGGTATCCCTGCTGATGTATGGCGTTTTTATATTTTTTATAACAGACCGGAAAAATCTGATGCTATGTTTACGTGGAACGATTTTAAGGAAAAAGTAAACGGAGAGCTAATAGGAAATTTCGGAAACCTTGTAAACAGAACACTTTTATTTATTACACGCTATTATGAAGGGAAAATTCCAGAAGGTCCAAATGTAGACGGCAATGCAGCGAGTTATTTTTGGACAAATGTGAAAGAAAAAGAAAAGTCGATTACAGAGAAACTTGATAAAGCCGAATTAAGAGACGCTTTCAGGGAAATATTTGAACTATCTTCTTTTGCTAATAAATATTTTCAAGACAATGAGCCATGGCGGCTGCGAAATGAAAATCCTGGAAAAGCGAAAGAAGTGATATGCGATTTAGCATACATTGTGCGTGATTTGGCAGTTTTAATTGAGCCATATATGCCGGCAACAGCGGAAAGAATTGCGTCATTTTTAAATTTGAAACACAGGGATAACTTAAACTGGAATGATATCGGCAAACCTGAAGGTATTCAGGATGCGCTAATTAAAAGCGAAGTGCTTTTCTCCAAACTTGACGACAACTTAGTTGAAGAATTAAAAGAACGCTACTCAGGGACACAGAAGGAAAGACAGGAATCTGTTTTAAATTTGCAAAAAAGAGATAACCGAAGTACTATTGCTAAAACATTTTCTTGTATATTGGATTTGCGTGTTGCAAAAATTGAAAAAGTTGAACGTCATCCCAAAGCGGATAAACTATATATATTGAATCTGGAAGTAGGGGAGGGCACTACAGGAGTACGTGAGGAAAGGCAGATAGTTTCCGGTCTTGTACAGCACTATAAAGAAGAAGATCTTCTGGAAAAAAAAATCATTGTTGCATATAATTTGAAGCCTGCTAAATTAAGAGGAATCGAATCTAGAGGGATGCTTCTTGCTGCAAGCGACAATAAAGGTATTGATTTAAACGGGCTGGCGGCGGAAAGATGTGAAGTATTGGACGCAGGCGAGTGTCCAACCGGAACAAGATTTCTTCCCGAAAATGAAAAAGAAGATATTGCACCTATTGAAATTGATATTGATACATTTTTCTCCATGCCTGTTATGGTTAAAGACTATGCTGTTTTTTACGGTGAAAAGAAATTATGTCTAAACGGAAATCAGGTGCGCACCTCCATTATTCCGAATGGAGAAGTGCATTAGAAACAACGTTACAGGTACGTTAAAATTTATTAGTAAGGAGTTTTTATGGCTTTTGCATTAAACACATATCCGGTTACATACCGATCGAAGTTTTCCGATGGAAAATGGAGCGGGGAATATCTGGAAAAACCGCACAAGACGCCGGAAGAAGAGGCCGCTATGAACGATAATGAACGTAAAGCGCTGGAAAGTTCGCGCAACTGTTACGATGATATGCCGCTTGTGAATTATACCAGCCAGTACGGTTTGGCATGTTTTGAAGGGCTGAAGGCGTTTCCGCAAAAAAACGACAGCCTTGCAATATTCAGACCGGATCGGAATGCAGTTCGTTTTGCCCGTTCAATGGAAGGATTACAAATGCCTCCATTCCCGCAAGAGTTATTTGTTAACGCGTGTATAGAAACAGTTAAGCGAAATGCTGCTTTAGGCTTTCTGACACGTTATAAAAATGAATGGGAAAAAGATTCATTTATGACGGCAGACTCTATTTATATAAGGCCGTTTACAATTTCAGAAGGCGGTATTGGAGTAAACCTCTCCAGTGAACCTTATGTAATGGTGATAAATACCCCCGTAAGCAGTTATTTTTCGTCATGCTCATCTGATGCTGTTGTTACAGACAGAATTCGCGCAACGCCTAACGGTACAGGTTGGATAAAAGCATGTTCGAACTATGTAATATCAGCTCTCGCAAAGTCAGAAGCATTAAGTGCCGGTTACATGGAATGTGTATTTCTTGACGCAACTCACCGCAGTTACATTGAAGAAGGATCTTCGTGCAACATTTTCTTTTATTTAAAGTCCGGGGAACTGGCAACGCCGGAATTAAGCGATACCATACTTCCAGGAATCACACGGGAAAGTATCATCTGCCTTGCCAGAGATAAAGGCCTGAAAGTATCGGAAAGAAAAATCTCAATTGATGAAGCATTGGAAGAAACAAGAGAATGTTTTGTAAGCGGTACCGCCGCAGGTGCAACTCCAATCTGTTCTCTTACATATCATGGAAAAAAAGCGCAGTTTAACGGCGGTAAAACAGGTGAGCTTACATCCGATATCCGCGATACAATCAAAGGCATTCAATACGGCAAGCTTCCTGATACCAAAGGCTGGATGGTAACTATTGCGTAGGTTTTATGCTTTGTTAGTTTTCAGTACTTCATTTTTCCATGTTGTTTTTATTTTTAAATAGCCCATTATGTTTATCATTGTAAAGTAAACAGGCATAAAAAGAAGGCAAATGAAATATCCCGGTAAGTGATGAGATCCGTTATGAGAGAGGTTTTTCCCGAAAAACCCAAATGCCATTATGGTATTTAATATCATACTGACAAAAACGCCGGCTGATAAAGGCCAAAGGCTTGGAATGAACGGCAGCAGAGGAATTATAAGAATACCAGTACCAATGATTATTGTTAAGATATTAAAATTGAGACGGGTAAGCGCCTCTGGGCTGAAAAGACCGCCATTATTCCAGCGCAATGTTTGATTAATAAATGATTTCCAGGTTTTTTCCGGTTCTGTTTCTACAGCCGCATTGCTTGATGTTATTGCGCGTATATTATATTTACCGGTACTGCGTATTTCCGAAATTAACGCGGCGTCTTCTGTGAGTGAAGAAGGAATTGCTTCATATCCGCCAACAGATTCCAGTGCTTTTCTGCTGATGATTAAATTATTACCAAAGCCGCCTCCTGCAGCTCCAAGTCCTGTCGCACCGGCTAAATAATCATATCGCAATACATGATCATAGCATTGAAAAAGAGAAAGGAATCCTTTATCCCTTTTTTTCTTTAACACAGGGCCGATTACAGCGCCGGTTTTTTCATCCTGTATCCGATTTACCATAACGCGTATCCAATCAGGAGGAACTTCACAGTCGCCGTCAGTAAAGAGAAAATAATCTCCGTTCGCTTCAGCAATTCCTTTGGACAGCGCAAATTGCTTAAAATTAGGCCCTGGATTTTCTGTTAATGTAATAATCCGGCAGTCGATTCCGCGCGCAACAGTGTCTTTTAAAAATTGAGCGAGAATTGAAGGGCTTTCATCGTTTGAGCGATCATCTATAAAAATAATTTGGGCATTATAGGATTGATTTATCAATGTTTTAAGTAATTTTCCTATGCGCGTACTCTCGTTATGGATCGGTATAATTAAAGAAACTTGCGCTTCTTCTGTTTGGTTTTTGTGTTTACCGCGTTTCCATTCAAGAAAAATGCCAAGCATAATCGCAATATGAATAATAATTAGGATAATACCATGTCCATACCTAAAAAAATCGTATAAGTCCACTGAACTCCCCTTATGTTTATTATACACAAAAAACGGATGGGACACCCTCGCCCGAATCGTAAAGGATCATTAGTCTTAAGATGCTTTTCCAGATTCTCGCGTGCATTTATACAGATTATAATACTCTTTTTAATAATCACTGGGAATGGATATAACAAATTAACAACGAAAAGGCGCTTAGTTAGATTAATTATTCATTATTCCAATTGTTTTTGTAATTTTTTTATCAGTTCTATGTTTAATTTCTAAAATCCTATCGACAAAAATTATGGTTTATCCTATAATATTATAGCAAGGAGGACTAATATGGCTGAAGTTTTGTCCATTATATTGGGCGGCGGTAAAGGAACACGTCTTTTCCCTCTGACTCAGTTTCGTTCAAAACCGGCAGTCCCCTTCGGCGGGAAGTATCGTCTTGTTGATATTCCCATTTCCAACTGTATTAATGCGAATTTAAGGCAAATTTATGTTGTTACCCAGTTTAATTCAGCTTCTCTTCATATGCATATAGGCCAGACATATGTTTTCGATTCATTTACCAACGGCTTTGTAGAAATCCTTGCCGCTGAACAAACACTTGAACATTCCGGCTGGTACGAAGGTACTGCGGATGCTGTGCGAAAGAATTTCCTTCATTTCAGGACGCAAAACCCCTCATACTACATGATTCTTGCCGGAGATCAGCTGTACAGAATGGATTTACATGAACTTTTAAAAAAACACGTTGAATCAGGAGCAGCAATTTCAATTGCCTGTACAGGAGTTGGCAGGGAAGCTGCAAGCGGTCTTGGAATTCTTAAAGTTAATAAAAAAAATCAGATTACAGAGTTTCTGGAAAAACCTGGTACTGCAAAGGATATATCGGACTTCAGAGCGCCTTCAGAACTTCTTACGGAAAAAAATAAAGATGACTGCTACCTTGCATCCATGGGTATCTATGTTTTCAATTCAAAGACAATGGATGAATGCCTTGCAAATGAACTAACCGACTTTGGAAAGGAAATAATTCCAGCCGCCATAAGCAAGTTAAAAGTTAACGCGTATTTATTTAACGGATACTGGGAAGATATCGGAACCATTAAAAGTTTTTATGATTCCAATCTTGAATTGACATCGGTGAAACCGCGCTTTGATTTTTATGACGAACACAGACCGATTTATACCCATATGCGCAATCTTCCACCTTCGAAAATGAACTTTTCCAACATGAACCAGTCAATAGCATCAGAAGGCTGTATAATAACAAACGCAAATATTACAAATTCGATTGTCGGTATACGTACAATTATTGAAACAGGCTCAAGTCTTAACGGCGTCGTGTGTATGGGCGCAGACTATTATGAGACCGAAAAACAGAAAATCCAGAATGCAGAAGCAAGGATACCGAATGTCGGTATCGGACGCGGCGCAATTATAAAAGGCGCGATAATTGATAAAAATGTCTGTATAGGTGAAGGGTGCCGAATCGGTGTGGATGATATAAGGCGGGCCGACGGTAATTACGGTCACTACTACATTGTGGACGGTATCATTGTAATACCGAAGAATACGATTCTGTATCCCGGAACAGTGATTTAGCGCAATTTAAATCTTCTTTTTCCTTCGCTTTTAATTTAATCCTGCCGCCTCTGCCTTCCGCTATGATTATTGTTCCTGCCTGCCATGCGCCTTCAAGTATACGTTCCGATAATTGTGATTCAAGTTCCTTTTGGATAGTGCGCCTGAGCGGACGGCCGCCGAATTTGGGATCCCAGCCTTTTTCGATTAGAATATTTTTAGCTGAAGGAGTTATTTTTAAACCAAGGTTCTGTTCGGCAAGGCGGCCTGCAAGCTCGGTTATTTCAATATCAAAAATTGTTTCTATCTGTTTGCGTGTTAGCGGATTAAAAACTGTTATTTCATCAACCCTGTTGATAAACTCAGGATTAAAAATACGCCTAAGCTCGGACATCGCGGCGGACTCAATCTCAGCTGATGTCATAAGCCCTGAGCCTGAAGCAAAGCCAAGACGGGAGTCTTTAGAAATTTCACGTACGCCCGCGTTGCTTGTCATGATTATTACCGTGTTGCGGAAATTGACGGTATGACCGAGTGAGTCCCTTAGCTCGCCTTCTTCCATTACCTGCAGCAGAATGTTAAAAATATCGTTATGCGCTTTTTCAATTTCGTCAAAGAGAATTACCCGGTAAGGGTTTCTCCTTATTTTTTCCGTCAGCATTCCGCCTTCTTCATAACCGACATATCCAGGAGGCGCGCCGACAAGACGCGAAGCGTTATGTTTTTCCATAAAGTCGGACATATCAATGCGGATAAGGGAATCATCGCTGTTAAAAAGAAAATTGGCGAGCTTTCTTGCAAGGAGGGTTTTTCCGACGCCTGTCGGACCTAAAAAGATAAATGACCCCATAGGTCGGCGTACAGAAGAAACACCGGCGCGGGAGCGCCTGATTGCCGATGCGATGCATTTTATAGCGTCATCCTGCCCGATTACCGATTTTTTAAGTTCATCTTCAATGTGAAGCAAACGTTTTGATTCCTGTTCTTCAAGATGCATTACGGGAATTCCGGTCGCTTCCATTACTATACGGCGCACATCATCTTCTGTAACAATGGGTTTCTCGTCCATCGACATGTATTCCCAGGAAATGCGCGCGTCCTGCAGATGTGTTTTTAGCGCTCGCACTTTGTCGCGTACAACAGCCGCTCTTTCATAATTCTGCGCACTTACGCAGGAGTTTTTTTCTTCGCTTAGCTTAATTATTTCTTTTTCAAGTCCCGCGATTTCCGGCGGCTGTTCCCTGTTTTCAAGTTTACGGAAGGCAGCAGCTTCATCAAGGACATCAATTGCTTTGTCCGGCATAAAACGGCCCGTTAAATAACGCTGTGCAAGTTTTGCAGCAAGATGAACGGCACCAGGTGAATATTTAATCTGATGATGATCTTCATACTTTTTCTGAATGCCCTTTAAGATTTCCAGTGTTTCATCAAATGACGGCTCATCGACATTTACCGCCTGAAAACGGCGTTCAAGAGCCGCGTCTTTTTCAAAGTGCTTGCGGTATTCCGCCGATGTTGTAGCTCCGATGCAGCGTATTTCTCCCCGCGAAAGACCGGGTTTCAGCATATTTGAAGCGTCAAGCGTTCCTTCCGCGCCTCCCGCGCCGATAATCGAATGAATCTCATCTATAAACAAAATAACATTTGCGGCCTGACTTACTTCGCGCAGTATTTTTTTTATCCGCTCTTCAAACTCGCCGCGGTATTTTGTTCCCGCTACAACAAGCCCCATATCAAGGCTTAATATCCGCTTGCCTGACAGCGCTTCTGGAACCGCTTCGCTTGCGAGAAGCTGGGCAAGGCCTTCAACAATCGCTGTTTTACCGACCCCTGGTTCTCCAACAAGTATCGGGTTATTTTTTGTGCGCCGCACTAAAATACGGACTGTTCTGCTGATTTCGGATTTTCTGCCGACTACAGGATCAAGCTTTCCCGCTCTTGCCATAACTGTAAGATCGCGCGAAAAGGTATCCAGTGTTGGAGTAAGCACAGGATATGATGCTGGTTTTATCCGGGGATTATCCGCGCCTGCTTTTACCCGTTCCCTGTGAATATAAAAAGGCTGATATCTTTCTGCGGGTATTTCCTGCGGGCTTTTTATGAAGCTTCCGGTAATAAAATCATCGTTTCTTGAGGAAGGCTGGTTAAAGGTAGTTTGAATAATTACTCTCATCATGTCAGTATCTACAGCGCGCTGACTGAGATAAACCTGCACGCTGGAACCTTGTTCGCGCATGGTAGCAAAAAGTATATGCTCTGTCCCAAGAAAAGTGCTGCCCATTGATCTTGCTTCCTCTGTAGCAATATCAAGTATGTTTTTGGTACGTTTTGACGGCGGCACTTCGCCCTTAATAATAGAGCCTGGCATCCGCGGAATGGAGTTTTCAAGGACATTCCTGAACTCACCGATATCTATACGAAGAAATGTCAGTGCTTTACAGGCAATCCCGCCGCCGTCATTCAATATTGCAATAACTATATGTTCAGGCAGAAGCTGATCCGAATTAAAACGACGCGCTTCTTCCTGTGCATCCGTTGAAAGAAGCCGCTGTACCCTGTTTGTAAGACCTTTAAACAATTTCCAACCTCTTGTTTTTGACTATATTTTAATATTAACGCACAAAGACTAGTTATTCCTCACCATTACAGTATCTCCCTCTCTTACACCGGTTCTGGAAAACCATCCTTGCGGCACTTCCAAAGCATAACGAACTGAACGGCTTGAAGTTACTGGTGTTTCATCATGCGGATACATATCTTTAATATTAATAATTCTGCCGTCATATGCGATAAAAGCAATTGAAAGCGGAATGTAGGTATTTTTCATCCAAAAAGACAGGATATCATCCCTTTCATAAACAAAAAGCATTCCATTACCGTCAGCCAGTTCCCTTCTGTGCATTAGTCCTAACGCGCGTTCTTCATCAGTATCAGCTATTTCAACTTTGACCGCGGTAACTATCTGTCCGTCCCTTTGAATTTGAATCTCCTGTAATTTATTCTCCTGAGGCGAACAGGACAGGAAATCTATACAAAGAAAGAAAAGTAATATAATTTGAAAAAATTTCAGCGCTCTCAACCCTATAGACCGCGTTTTTGGAATTGCTTCCTTAGACTCAAAATTACTAGAATTCATCCAGAAATTCCTGACGGAGGTGTACCTGATTTGATTCAATAACCCCGGATTCATTAATAATATCATTAAAAACAATTCTGTCTATATATTTGACTGTTAACGGGCGTTCAATCGCTACTCTTGTTCCTTCAGATTCCCATACCGCAATCTGCGGATCAAGGTAGGAAGGCTGACCGTATTTTTCGGTAAATTGTGTAAATATTGAATAAAAGTCAATAACTTGTGTATTTAGCGTAAATGACATTATAAAAACCAAACCGTCCCTTAACTGAAAAAACGCGCGTCTTATAAAAGACGATCCGGTTGTTTCAACAAGGCTTTGTTCCCTTGAGGGAAGGAACGAAATATCCCTGTCGCCCCTGAAATTAAAATAGGGATCAATCAAAAGGCTCGATTTTAAGTCATCAAGGCTCATACCAAGAGTTATCTCACGAAACTGCCTCGGAAGCCAGTCTTCTTCCATATCCCCGCTTTCATCCTGTCCCCAAACCGGTAACGGCAATAAGAGGACTATTATAAATGCTGTCAGCCATTCTTTGCGCATATTACTTATTTTATCGGATAATTAAAGTTTTTCCAAAACTCCATAGCACAAAAAGCGGTTGTTTCTGCGCGGAAAGGCTTAATAGGACTATTCAAGATGTCTGTTACTTCTACACCGCCGTCGGCTTTATACAACAAGCTGTACCAACCTTGTACAACAAGCTGTACTAGTCTTATACAACAGGCTGTACTAGCCTTGTATAACAAGCTTTACTAGCCTTGTACAACAGGTTGTACTAGCCTTATACAACAGGTTGTACTAGCCTTATACAACAGGTTGTACTAGCCTTATACAACGAGCTGTTCTATGGACATCTCCATGTTAAAAGGAGTATTTTATGAAAAATAAACGTTAATTTAAATTTAGGCAGCCTTCCAAAGAACGTAAACCTTCGGTTTGAATGTTTTGGGAAAACCTCAATTAATTTTAACCTTCTTTAGCCGAAGCGCGTTCAGCAGTACTGATACAGAACTTAAACTCATAGCAGCGGCTGCGAACATTGGATTTAAAAGCGGGCCGCCGAAAAGAAACAATACTCCGGCGGCGATTGGAATGCCAAGCACATTGTATCCGAACGCCCAGAATAAATTCTGCTTGATGATGCTGATTGTCTTCCTGCTTAAATTAATGGCGGTTGTTACATCCATCGGATCATTTCGCATAAGTACTATATCAGCGGCCTCTATCGCTACGTCGGTTCCGCTTCCGATAGCGATACCGATGTCCGCCTGCGCGAGAGAGGGAGCGTCGTTAATGCCGTCTCCGGCCATTGCGACTTTCTTGTTATCTGACTGCAGGGCTTTAATGATGTTCTGTTTTTCATGAGGAAGCACTTCGGAATATACGGTTTTTATTCCTGATTCATTTGCAATAGCGTCTGCGGTTTGTTTATTGTCTCCCGTAATCATAACAACATCAATTCCCATTTTGATTAATTTCTCAACTGCAAGCCTTGAGTTCTTTTTTATTACATCTGCAACGGCGATGATTCCGGCTATTTTTCCGTTAATGGCGGCAAATACAGGAGTTTTTCCTTCCAAAGAAAGTCTTTCTGATTCAATTTCAGCTTTTACGCTTTCTATATTTTTATCATGCATTAATCTGATATTGCCGATTAAAACCAAATAATTCTGATCTGAAACAGATAATGACACTTCTATACCAAGCCCGGGAATCGCCTTAAAGCCTTTTGAATTAGGAATAGATAAACCTCTTTTTTCCGCTTCGCGGACAATCGCCTGTCCTAACGGATGTTCGCTGCTTTTTTCCGCGGCTGCCGCAAGCTGAAGAAGACAGTATTCATCAGGTATCTGTCCTTCATTAATTATTCCTGGTTTCTCATTCCTGATTTCAACTATATCCGTTACTTCAGGTTTGCCTTCGGTAATTGTTCCTGTTTTATCAAACACGACTGTATGTATCTTCCCGGCAATTTCAAGAGCAAGCCCGCTTTTTATTAATATGCCGTTCTGTGCTCCGCGGCCTGTTCCTGTCATAACAGCGACAGGAGTTGCCAGTCCAAGAGCGCAGGGGCAGGCGATAACAAGAACGGATATAAAGATAGTAAGAGAAAACTCCAGTATTGATTTTTGATACTGATGATCCGCAGGATTCAGTATTGAAATTAAACCCGATGATACGGCGGCAAACCATAATAGACCGGCAAGAAGCGCGATAATACAGACAATCGGCACAAAATAACCCGATACGATGTCTGCCATTCGCGCTATCGGCGCTTTGGAACCCTGAGCGTCCTGTACAAGTTTAATAATCTGCGCAAGCGCTGTCTGCGAACCGGTTTTTTCAGCCTTAAAGCGAAAAGAGCCGCTGCAATTAACTGTCCCTCCGAAAACAGAATCACCTGGTTTTTTATCAACGGGTATGCTTTCTCCTGTCAGCATTGATTCGTCAAGAGCGCTGTATCCCTCTGTTATGATCCCATCAGCGGGGATTTTTGAACCTGGTTTTATAATGATAATATCGCCTTGTTTAATCTTATTAACCGGTATTTCCTTTTCCTGACCGTTTTCAATTACAATTGCTGTTTTGGGAGAAAGAGACATTAATTTTTTAATAGCTTCCCCTGTACGGCCTTTTGTTACCGCCTCAAGGGTTTTCCCCAGAAGTATCAGCGTGATGATAGCGGCAGCAGTTTCAAAGTAAAGAGAGTGGACGGCTATTTGGTTTCCCCGCGTTATCTGGAATAAATTAAAAATGCTGTAAATAAAGGCTGCCGCGGTTCCTGCCGCGATTAGGGAGTCCATATTGGGGCTTCGGCGAAGCAGGTTCTTAAAGCCAGATGTGTAAAAACGATTACCCGCGGCAATTACGGGAATAGTCAGCGCAAGCTGTACCAAGGCATAGAGAAGCGGAAACTGCATCGGCTCAAGAAATACAGGGAAAGGCAGAGGCAGCCATGAAATCATCGGAACCATGGCTGCGTACAGTAGCGGAAGAGTGAATGCCGCCGAGATTATCAGTTTGATTTTAAGAGTTTTTATTTCTTTTTCTTTACGCAGTTTATCTTCATCCGCTTCATCCTCGGATTCTTCGATAACTTCATATCCTAACGATGTAATTGTATCTTTAATTGACTGTAACTTTATAATTCGCTGATCAAAAACGATTGCCGCAGTCTCCGAAGTGAGGTTAACGCCTGCGCTTTTGATACCTTTAAGGTTAGACAGCGATTTCTCTATTCTCGCGGAACAGGCAGCGCAGCTCATACCGCCTATTTTTATTATCTTGCTTTCCATAATTATTTGATTCTTTTAATAACATCTTCAAAAGAAAGCTCAATGTTTTTTCTTGCTTTAAGATCGCGCAATGTTATTTTATCATTTTGCAGTTCACCGGATATAATTACATAACGCATGCCTTTTTTTTCCGCTGAAATAAATTGTTTTACCATCTGCTTGTCTTCTTCCAAAAATACTTCGCAGGGAATACCGGAAAGCCTTAATTTCTGCGCAAGAACCTGATAATCTCCTGATTTTTCAACGTCGCAGCAGGCTATCGCGGTAATGCATTTATTCGCCGCAGGAAGCTTATTCAGGTTTTCAAGGGCGGCAAGCAGTCTGTCAAGGCCGACAGAAGAGCCGACTCCGCTGATTGATTCCTTGTCTTTTGAGTACAGACCGGCCAGGTTGTCATATCTTCCGCCTGAGCAGATGGAACCTATATCCGGGAGTTCATTTAAAAAGGTTTCAAAGACTACGCCAGTGTAATAATCAAGTCCGCGGGTGATCGACGGATTAAGGATAAACGGATCAGTATTTTTTCCGTCTTCGCTATCGCATGCTTTGAGCATAAAATCTCTCAGAGATAAAAGCCTTTGCGATTCTGGTGAAGTTCCTCCTGAAAGCTCTATTATACGATTCAGAACTTCTGTAAAACTTCCTTTGGCGTTAATGAAATCAAGTATTTTTTTTGCGTTAGTATCTCCCGCAAGTTCACATAGGTTTTTATACGTTTCCTCTTCGCCTGTTTTGGAAAGTTTATCAACAGCGCGCAGTATATCAGCTGATTTTTCACTAAGGCTGATAGATGCAAGGAAACGGTTAAAAAGACCGCGGTGGTTCACATGGATACTTACGTCCAGTCCAAGATTTAGTAAAACGGTGCGTATTAAAAAAAGGATTTCAAAATCGGCGGCAGCGCTGTCGCTGCCGATTATGTCAAAATCGCATTGGGTAAATTCGCGGTACCGGCCCCGCTGCGCGTTTTCTCCTCTCCAGACTTTACCTATATGATACCGTTTGAACGGGAATGAAAGTTCGTTACGGTGAAGTGCGACATAACGCGCGAACGGGACAGTAAGATCAAAACGCAATGCGACATCTCTGTCTCCGTTATCCTTAAAACGGTATATTTGTTTTTCTGTCTCGCCGCCTCCTTTGCCAAGAAGAATCTCTGCGTATTCAATCGCGGGAGTGTCGATCGGTACAAAGCCAAATGAGCGGAATGTATTTTCAATGTTTTCCGTCAGGTTACGGCGGATTATTTCCGCGTTCGGGAGGAAATCCCTGAAACCTTTAAGGAGTCTGGGTTCGATATATACCGGCATATTTTTACAATATTTTAAAGCGTAATAAATGACAAGTATCCGCAAGAAAACGTATCCGCCGAATAATTCCATGATTTAAAATAAATTGCTATAATTTTTTTATGTCAGTCCCTGTAAACGAAAAAAGCGGTAAATATATAAAGATGACTACCTCCCCTGTAGAAAAGCTTGTGCTTAATCTGGCAGGGCCGAGTATTGTTATTATGCTCACATCGTCCATATACAACATAACCGATACTTTTTTTGTAAGTTCGCTTGGAACAAGCCAGGTTGCGGCGGTAGGTATTGCTTTTCCGCTCATGGCAGTTATACAGGCGATGGGTTTTTTCTTTGGGCAGGGCTCCGGGAATTACATGGCGCGCGCGCTGGGTGCAAAGGATACAGAAGGCGCGTCCCGCATGGCGGCAACAGGATTGATCAGCGGATTTATCATTATGACGGTTATTGCTTCAGCCGGGCTTATTGCGTTGGGCCCGCTGGTAGAAGCGCTTGGCACGACTGAGACAATTAAGCCTTTCGCAATGGATTATATTCTTTTTGTTCTCATTGCCTCTCCGTGGATGGTAGCTGCAACTGTATTGAATCAGCAGCTTCGTTTTCAGGGAAACGCAGCATTCGCGATGGCCGGGATGCTGTCCGGCGCTGTTTTAAACATTTTCCTTGATCCTCTTTTTATTTTTGTTTTTAATCTGGGTGTACAGGGAGCCGCGATTGCTACGCTTATCAGCCAGATGACAAGTTTCTTTATTCTCTTTTTTTACGCCTCTACCAGAAAGGATACAATCCCTGTAAAGTTCAAATATTTTTCACCTTCCGCTGAACGTTTTTCGGAAATGTTTAAGGGAGGAGTTCCCGCTCTTATCCGTCAAAGCCTTATGAGCATCGCCTCGATTATTATTAATCATTTTGCCCGTCCTTACGGTGACGCCGCAATTGCCGCAATTTCAATAGCCAATAGAATTTCAATGTTTTCCCTGTCAATTCTACTTGGTTTCGGACAGGGCTTTCAGCCTGTGTGCGGATTTAATTACGGAGCTAAATTATACAGCCGCGTAAAGAAAGCGTTCTGGTTTTGTGTCCGTTTCTGCTGTATAGGGCTTTTTATTATAGCAATTCTAATGGCGATATTTGCACCTAACATTATCGCGCTGTTCAGAAAAGATGATTTGGAAGTAATCGCCATAGGCGCGCTTGGCTTAAGGCTTCAGTGTATTAGCCTTCCTTTTATAGGAGGAATTATATTGGTCAATATGATGACTCAAACAATGGGTAAAGCGCTTGAAGCAAGTATAATTGCTTTATCCCGGCAGGGGCTTTTCTTGATTCCAAGTCTTTTTATACTTGGACCTATTTTAGGGCTGACAGGGATTCAGCTTGCAAGACCTGTATCTGAACTTGCAAGTCTTGTGATAGTGATTCCTGTATTAATACGGACTTTAAAATTATTATCTGATCCTGAGCCTTTCGTTGATTCAAAATAAATATTCAGAAATCCCACGGATTAAGAAGGTTTATCCCTTCGATATCTTCAAAGTCCTTTGTATTTCTTGTGACCAGAAACATATGGTGTGTAATTGCGCAGGCCGCAATCATTGTATCCAGGGTTGGCAGTGTCCTTTTTGAAACAGCTCTGAGCTTTCCCCATTCCTGTATAACATCAATATCCAGTTTAATAATGCGTCTTTTAAACCAAGCCGGTATTTCTGTGTACAGCCAAATTGATAAATCATGTTTCTTTTTACCAGCAGGCAGTTTTTCAATGCCGTAACAAAGTTCTCCGATAGTTATGACTGACAGATATAAATCTTCCCAATGAACAGTTTCAAGAAAGGATTTTACATTTTGATTATAATCAGGTTTTTGAATCTCGGAAATTACGTTTGTATCCAAAAGGTATTTCATAAATCAAGCTCTCTTGCTTCTTCAGGAATTCTTTGAGGCAGTTCCAGTTTAATGCCATATAACGGTGAGTCCCGGATGAAATTAAAGAGATTTTGTTTTGGTCCTGAAAGCTGCTGATATCCCTCATAAGAAAGGATAACCGCAGTTTTCTTTCCCCGGACTGTGATAATCTGCGGCTTAAATGCGGCAGACTGGATTACTTCGCTGAACATTGCCTTTGCCTCTTGTAATTGCCATTCTGTTTTTCTTTTTTCTTTAATTATAGTTTTCATATTTATCCGCCTTTAATTAATAAAATAGTCAGACTAGTTAGACTATATTGTAAATGTTATCATTTGTCAAGTAATTTCTTCTTTTTTTTTATAAAAAATGATATTCTTTAATCCATGTTTAACAGTATTTCAGGCCTTGTCAGCGCTAAAGGCATTGAATCGGTCTTTATTTTTAACGGCAGTATTGAATGGGAAATTACAATGCCCTCCAATGATATACAGGAACTTAAACTGAACGATGAATGCAGAGTGTTAACTTGGCTTTATCACAGGGAAGACCAAATGAAGCTTTTCGGCTTTTGTGCTGAAAGACGGCGTAATACATTTCTTGAATTATTAAAAGTTGAAGGGATAGGCCCTAAAGGTGCAGTTAAAATAATGAGCGGGATTACTCAGGATGATCTTGAAAAAGCGCTTGAAAACGGAGACTTATCGCGGCTTGAAGCAGTACCGGGCCTGGGTAAGAAAACTGCGCAAAAAATGCTTCTTTCCTTAAAAGGAAAGCTTGTCCAAACCCAATCGGGCAGTACTGTATCCACCGCTTATAATGATTTAATTGAAGCTCTTGTAGGAATGGGGTATGAAAGAAAGACGGCCATGCAGGCACTGGAAAAAGCTGAAGCAGGTATTGATAAAAGTTTACCGGCTGCCGAAAAAGAAAAACTTCTCTTTAAAGAAGCAATCGTCAATTTGAGTAACTCATGAGAAAACTTCATGTCCTGAAATTGCGAATCCCGGTTCGATTATTTAATGTGTGTGAGGATTTTGGGATTATTTATGAGCAGTAAAAAAGAAGTGAGTCCTGTGCGTCCTGAATTAATTAAAGATGATACGCAGGATATGGCCCTGCGTCCCCGTTACCTGAAAGAATTCCTGGGACAGAAAGGGATGAAGGAAAACCTGTCCGTTTTTATATCAGCTGCTAAAGAGCGCGGCGACTCACTTGATCATCTGTTCTTAATCGGGCCTGCAGGGCTCGGTAAAACCACTATGGCGCAGGTTGTCGCGAATGAACTTGAGTCAGGCTTTATACAGACTACCGCTCCCGCTCTTGAAAAACCTAAAGACCTTGTAGGATTTCTGACCAATCTAAAAAAAGGCGATGTGTTTTTTATCGATGAGATTCACAGCCTTAAGCCCGCTATCGAAGAGCTTCTTTATATCGCAATGGAAGACTACGGAATTGACTGGGTCGTAGGGCAGGGGCCGATGGCAAGAACAATCAGAATCGCCATAAAGCCGTTTACTCTTGTAGGAGCGACAACCAAAGCAGGAGTTGTATCCAGTCCGCTTATCAGCCGTTTTGGAATAACATGCCGTTTTTCTTTTTATGAACTCACTGATTTGGAAGCAATCGTTCATCGATCGGCAAAACTCTTGAATGTTAAAATTGAAAAAGACGCCGCTATGCTTTTGGCAAAATCTTCAAGAGGCACTCCCAGAGTTGTAAATCAGCTGTTAAAAAGAATGAGGGATTTCGCTCAGTACGCGGGAGAGGTTTCCATTACATCGCAGGTTGTTAAAACCGGCCTTTCCCGTCTTGAAATAGACGAGCTTGGTCTTGAAAAACAGGACAGGGAAATACTTAAAATTATTATAGAGCGTTATAAAGGCGGCCCTGTAGGAGCGGAGACTCTCGCGATTTCAATCGGCGAATCAATCGAAACTCTTGAAGATTATTATGAGCCGTATTTAATCCAGGCGGGACTTATACAGCGCACTCCCCGCGGAAGGGTTGTTACAAGTTTTGGTTATGGACATCTGGGTTTAAAACCAAATAATAACGAAGGACAGCTTTTCGATGAATGACGCTTAACAAATGACAGGACAATTGTGAAAACAAGTGAGTTTAATTTTTTTCTTCCCGAAAACCTTATTGCACAGGAACCGTCAAAGGAGCGTGGACAGAGCCGGTTAATGCTTTTGGATAAAGTATACGGCAAGAGAACCCATACAACTGTTTTACAGCTTGCGGATATTTTATGCGGGAAGGATTTCCTGGGTCCGTCCGGTGAGAAACCGCTGCTTGTTTTCAATGATACAAAGGTAAGAAAAGCGCGTCTTATAGGTAAATCCTGCGATACCGGCGCAGAGGTAGAGTTTTTACTGCTTGAACCGTTTATAAGCGATGAGCGCGGAATAACAAATTCAAAATGCGATTGGAAAGTTCTGGTAAAGCACGCAAAGCGGCGTAAACCCGGAAGCAGGTATGTTATTTATGACGGCGCAGGAGCACAGATAGCCTGCTGTGAGATAACAGGATCTGAGAACGAGCTAAGATTTTTAAGATTTGATAATCCGATAACTGAAGAGTTCCTTGAAAAATACGGACATGTTCCGCTGCCGCCTTATATAAAAAGAAACGATATTTACGCCGACTCAGAGCGTTATCAGACAATTTACGCAAGACTTGCAGGGTCTGCGGCTGCTCCGACTGCCGGTTTGCATTTTACGTGCGGGTTGTTGGATATGTTTTTGGAAAACGGAATAGATACCGCTTTTATTACTTTGCATGTAGGCTTGGGGACATTTCTGCCGGTTCACAGTGAGAATATCGAAGATCATTTAATGCATGAAGAGCAGTTTATTATTACAGATGAAAACGCTTCCATTATTGAAAACGCAATTGAGAAAAAGAAAAAGATTATCGCAGTAGGGACAACATCTCTTCGCGCTCTTGAAACCTGCGCAGAAATGAGAAAAGAGAATGAAAAAATTAAAGAAGGATTTTTTTTAAAGAGAGGATGGCAGAGCACATCAATTTTTATTTATCCCGGATACAAATTTAAAATTACAGACGCGCTCTTTACAAATTTTCACACGCCTGCCTCAACATTATTAATGCTTGTTTGCGCGTTTGCGGGAAAAGAGCTGATAATGGAAAGTTATGAAGAGGCTGTTCGTGAAGGATATCGTTTTTTCAGCTACGGTGACGCGATGCTTATTTATTAAATACGGTTTTGTTTTTTATCTTGTTATTCTAAAAGTTACAGGGCGCCTTATACGGCAGGAAACAGGTTCTCCGTTCGCATATGCCGGAGTTCCCTTTCTTCCTGTAAATACACTGACAGCCGCTTCACCGAATCCCCTGTTTTGCGGATCTTCGAGTAATATATCCACTCTTAATACTGTACCTGTGCGATCGACAAATAATTCCAGAATAACCCTTCCTTCAATGCCGGAACGCAGCGCGATTGCAGGATATACAAGATCTGCGGCAAGAGCGGCCTCGTCAAACAGGGGGATAGAAGTTACCTGTACTGTACTTAAAAATATATCGTAAGATCCGCTGGTTACATCATGATCAACTGCTTCAATAGCTTCAACAGGTATTATCAATGTTCCTGCCGGAACTATTTCCTGTTCAGGAATAGGATCTGCTTCAATCATTATCTCCGCAATTTCTTCTACCAGCGGTATCTCTGTCTCAAAAAAAATCGGAGACGGAGGAGGCTGCGGAAGCGGCTGAAGCTGCATCTGAGTCTCCGGTTGAGGCTGCGGCTGAGGCGGAAGTACGGACTGAAACTGAGGCAATTCGGGGAAGACTTCATCCAAATCAATCAGTCTTAATATTCTCGGTTCTTCGGGTTTTTCCCGTATTATTATATCTGTTTCAAATACTACAAATATAATAACACCAAGGTGCAACAATATTGTTAAAACAATAGCTGCGAACCGGAGGTTTTTTTCATTCATCATTCTTTACCGCAAAACTTACAAAGCGGTATTGAAGGACTTGAAAGGATTCCAATACGCTGTTTATATTAATATACGGGGTGCCGCGATCGGCTATTATATGCACTCTTGTGTCAGGAGCATTGACGGAAAGATCGGCTATCTTCCATTCGAGCGCGTTTCTGTCTGCCGCATTGCCATCAATATAAATTCTGCCGTTAATATCGATCCATACATCCATGTTTTTTTCCGCGTTTGTCCGCAGTCCTGTCTGGGCGACAGGATATTCAATATTTACTTCCTTTCTGTAATTTATAAGCGAGACTAGCATAATAAAGATCAATAACAGGAATGCTATATCAGACATTGAAAAAAGAGGGATAAAAATCTTTTTTTTCTTCCGTCTTAGTTTCATTCATCCCTCTGCATTGAAAATGAGAATGATTCAATGTGTAAATCCTGAGCAAGTTCGACAAAAGAGACTACATTTTGCCAGCGTGCATGAGTATCAATTGTAAGAAGGACTGCGATCTCAGGGTTATTTTCCTGAGCGTTTATGATTAAATCCCTTGTTGTTACCAGATTTATAATATTGCCTGTGTGAATTATATCCCCGTTCGCGTTCATATCAAAACGCAGAAGATTCTCGCTTAAAATATACCTTGTTGAATCTTTCGCCGGAAGAGTGACTATAAATCCGCTTGTGATATTAAAACCTGCTATAACAAGAAAATAAATTATTAATAAAAAAGCCAAATCACTTGCAGCGCATGTTTCCAGAAATCCCTGCTTTTTTAACCGCTTTATTTTCATGAGCCCTCTGTGTTCTTTTGCGTTGTATTTCTCTGTGTTATATTCTCCCAGAAGACTTCAGGATCTGTTGCCACTGTTGTTTTCTGTATTGTGATTTCCTGAGATTTAATTTCCTGCGGAACTTCTGCATCAGGTATTGTTGTATTTTGTATTATGTTTTCCCGCGAATTATCAGAAACTGCCTGCGTAACCTGTAGTTCGTTAACCTGTATGCCGGAATTGATTTCTACTGTATCGGCGTTGTTTTGGATTACTTTGGAATTAATATTTACGTCCTCTTGCGGATTTTCATCCATCTGCGCTATCAAAGATGAACATGCGTTTTCGACTCTGGAAGCAAATCTGTCTACAATATGGCTGAGAATTGAATGTGAAACCATCGCGATAATAGCTATAACTAACCCGAACACTGTTGTAATAAGCGCTTCATATATACCATTGGCTACTATCTGCGCATTAACTTCCGTCGCCTCCGCGATTGATCTGAATGCTCCGATCATTCCGGTTACTGTTCCCAGAAAGCCTGTCAGCGGTGAAAGGGAGCCAAGCGCGACAAGGAAATTAAATCCGTTTTCAAGAGAACCGATGCAGTTTATCGCTTCCAGTTCGGCTGCGCGCTCTGCGCGGTGTATCAAAAAAGCCTGTCCCTGTTTTTTTTCTCCGATCAGTTTCAGAAGTATTCTGGCTCCCATATGCCTTTCTGTAAGGCCGCTTAAGTATTCCGCCGCTCCTGAGTAATCGTTATTGCCGATGTATTCGCTTGTTTTAGCTGTCATTTCGTCCATATTAAGCTTGTGATAAATGAGATAGAAAGTCCGTTCAATTGCGATAGCAATTGCCGCTATGGAAAATAAAAGCAGGGGCCACATAATAGGACCACCGAGCTGGAATAATTCCAAAATTGAAAAAGAAGCATTTTCCATTTATTACCTCACTTTACTTTATATATATTTAATTTTTTAGAAAAAAGATTTAAAAAACTCTCCCATTCATATTCCAGATAAACCAAGGAGAGAGCTTCTTCCCAATCCCTGAGCATTGTGCCCGAATTCCGTACTGTTATAAGTTCCTGCGGGAATGTGCGCTCTGTATAACTGATGTTCCAGTTAATATCCTCCGCTTTGCGGAAAATGTCTCCTGCACGCTGCCATGCGTCAGGTCTTTTATTATTTGAAACCGCTTCAGGAAAGAGAACAGGCTCCCAGTATTTCTCAAAATTCTTTATTGTTTGTCCTTTAATTCCTTTGGCGGTCAGCATCCAATCCGTAAGAGCTGCAATTCGATCATATCTGTTGCGTAACGAAGTCAACGCTTCATTTCCTGTTATGCGTGTATCGTAGCTGTGAATGCGCCCTCTTGTAATATTAAATTTTTCCATTGTTTCGATGATTTCAAGAGTGCCTGACTCCCTTAGTATAATTTTGCCTGTTCCGTAAAGCTCTTGTGAGAACTCATTCCAGCCGTGTGTGTTGCCTGCTATATATTCAAGCGAAGTAAAGTAGAAGATACCGTCATCATGCGGAAAAGTGCCTCTTAATTTAATCATTGGAAATTCTTTTGCGGTTATAATGATTGACTTTTCCTTTTTCTTGTTTTCAACAACTTCAATATCAATATCGGACGGAGAGTTGTAACTTGAATATGCCCTGTAAATATTAACAGTTTTATCTGCGGAAGCAGATCCGTCAAGAATTTGCCCTGTTTTATCGACAATTCCAACACAACGGCATAAAAAAAACGGTATGGTAATTAGAAATGATATATACAGGCAAATTAGTCTGATATTATTTCTCTCTCTCATTCTTGATTTCTCACTCCTCATTCCCGATTAATAGCTAAGCCTGAAACCAAAAGAAGGTATTGGTATGGGTATTTCAAAATTTGCCGAATCATTGCCTGTTTCAACTTGTCCCGTATATTGATTATATCTTGTGTTTCCCTGAGCAGTATATACAAACGCCAGAAGGTTTTCTACAGCCAGGTATACTTCCCATCTTGTTTTCCCGCTTGGATTACTTCCAAAGTACGAGAATTTTATATCCATCGGCAGCGACAGGGTAGTGCGGTTTGATTCATCGTAAACAGAAAGCCAGCTATATTGCCCGATAAGATAACTATTATCTGGATTATCTCTGTCATAAACCAATACAGGATAGATTTGCGGTCCTGATTCACTCCTCCGCGCCAATGGTACACCGGAAGCAATACCGAAACGCATATAAATATTTATGTTTTGAACAGGCCTGTAATTTGCCACAAGATTCAGATTATGAAACCGGTGGAATGACGGATAATACCATAAATCTCCGTATCTTCCGTTCGGATCCTGATATTGCGCCCAGTTAAATGAATAGGAAAGCCACCCGTCCCAGTAACGTGATTGTGTCTTGTGAAGCATAACATCAATACCCCATATTTTTCCTATGCCGTCAAAATACGGATTAACATCAAGGCCAACATCATTAGCGCTTGTTGGTGTTGTAATATACATTCGATCATAGACATATTTATAATAGCCTTCGATACTGAGACTCAAATCATCCGGAAATTCAAAACTGGCTCCTATAACTGATGTCCATGAGCGGTTAGGTTTTAACTTGGTGATTCCGTATTGTTCTTCAGCGAGAAATACATTGTCATTAACGGACGAAAAAAGACCGGTACCTAAAGACAGATCCAGTGATTGAATAATTCCCTGGTTCATTAAAAGGTTATATTCAAGATTAAGTCTTGGATTCAACACTGGATTACTGCTTATTGAAAAATCCCTGCCGGTAAGATGGAAATGATCAACGCGAAGGCCGAGTTCGCCTGTTAATCTGTTTCCGGCATTATATTCAGCAAGAGCATACGCTGATGTATTAAATAAATAGTTGCTCGTATCAGGCGGATAGTTAATTGGCGTGTTGATAATCAGATAATCCCTATTAGCCATTAATAAAATTGCAGGAAAATTTGATATAATCTCATTCCTCACTTCAGGGCTGAGATTGTAAAAGAAATCACTTTGCCTTACCATCTGATTACCTGATGATTTTTTCCAGTTGAATAACTCCTGTATTCCGGCAGAAAACAAGATGCGCTGTGATAGTTCCCAGTCAAAATCAATACGCGCCTGAGCGTTAAATGACAATTCAGATTGATCAATCAGAGAGTAATTATTATATGAGTACGAGCCTGATGTAAAAAAGGCAGGATTATTCAGAACAGGATATTTATCAAACAAATCTGCTGCTGATTTTTCAAGAATATTGGTTTTTATTCCGCCGTTAATAACGGTTTTTTCATATCCCATTCCAACCAAAAATTTATACAGCATATCAGCACGCGGATTCCATGAAAGGGAAGAAGTAAGAAATCCCTGATAATTCGTATAATCCATGGCAAGTGATGTATCGCTGTTTAGTTCGGCTGTTCTGCTTGAATTTTCATAATTTGCGCCGACACCGTCCATTCCCCAGAACATAGTCGTCGCAAATTCCAGATCGTCTGTGAATCTGTAATTACCGGTAACAGAAGCTGTCCTGATATACGGCGCCTGGTTTATATAATTGACTACTGATAAATCCGGAAAAGCACCGGAAAGAGCTTTCGCCAATGCAATTACAGGATCATAATAAGTTATACGCCCCATAAACAGAATGCCTCCCTTCTGAAAAGGGAGTGAAATATTAAAGCCAGCCGCGCTTGTATTAATACCCAGTTCAAAAAGAGTTTCTGTAGGCGATGGTTTTCTTGAATACACCTCCAAAAGCCCGGAAATTGTATGCCCGAAACGAGATGAAAATACACCGTGTGATAACTGAGCGCTTTGAACCATATGAGGATCAAATATTGAAAAAACTCCGTTCCAAAAATAAGGATTGTTTATTGTATAGCCGTCTAAAGAAGCGACCATATCGCCGGGATGACCGCCTCTGATACTCGGCTGAGCGTTAAAGACTCCTGAATAGTTAACGCCTGGAAGAAGTTTAATGGTACTCATAACGTCTTCAACTATACCAATTTCACCTGTCTGAGCGATATCCCTTGAGGTTACCGCTATGCTGCGTCCGGGTCTTGTATCGCTTGTACCAGGTATTGTCGCTTCTATTACAAGTTCGCTTCCGTGCAATATGCCCAAAAGGTGTAAGTCTACAGTAAATAAAGTACCTGCGATTGGAATGGTTAATGAGCCTGTTTCATAACCTGGATAAGACGCGTTAATAATAGTCTGTCTGCCGTCGGCTGCCTGTATTATGGCGCTTCCGTCTACATCGCAAATATATTCAATTCCTTCTCTTGTGCGGATAATTGCACCTTCCAGAGGAAGAGAAAGGTCTGCATCTCTTACGATTATTATAACATCACGTCCAAAAAGCGGAATTGCAATTAAAAATAATAACATTACTGTTAATATAATTTTATATTTTTTATTCATTTGTTATTCCTATACTATTAATGTATTCTTTTTATTTGCATAGTCAATACCTGAGAGTTAAATTCTATATCATGTAAAAATAATTGTTTCATCAGTAAAGAAAATTTTCCATGTCTGTCAGAATATTATCCAAAGATGTAAAGCTTTTCTTGGTTTCAGGAAGTGAATTTAAAAAGAGCGGACCATAATTTTTTTTTAATAACCTGTTGTCAAGAACCGCGACAACTCCCCTGTCGGCGCTTCTTCGCATAAGCCTTCCGAACCCCTGCTTGAACTTCATAACAGCCTGCGGAAGTGAAAGCTCGAGAAAGGGATTTCCGCCTCTTTTTTCCACAGATTCACGGCGCGCTTCAAGTATCGGGTCTCCCGGAGTGCGGAAAGGCAGGCGGCATATAATGACAAGACGCAGTGTGTCACCAGGAGCGTCAACTCCTTCCCAGAACGAGTCTGTCGCGAAAAGGCATGAACTTTCATCCGATAAAAAACTTTGTAAAAGGCGGGTACGGTCATCGTCTCCCTGTTTAAGGCAGCGGATACCAAGCGGTTCCAGTTCCATTTTTGCTGCGCGGTGCGCGCTTGTTAATGACTGGTACGATGTAAATAATACAAGCGCCGATCCTCCTGAGATCGCGGCAAGTCGGCTTACGGCTGTATCAACAAACACTTGATAACTTTCAGCATCAGGCGGCGGCGCGTCGGAAGGAGAAGCAAGCAAAACCGCGTTAGAGTACGGGAAGGGAGAAGGAAAGCAGCCGGAAAGAGGCGGCCTATTGTTAATAGCGTTAATGCCGCAGCGGCCTGCCCAGTAAGAAAAATCATCATTGACTGCGAGGGTCGCCGATACGCAGACAACGGTCTTGTTAGGTGAAAAGACACTGTCTTTCAGTACAGACGCTAAATCAAGAGGCGTTCTTGTAAAAACGGAAAAGCTTCGATTCTGATCGGCGCTCTTTGTCGGCTGTATCTTCTCGATCCAAAGAACATCATTTTCATGTTTTTTATATTTACAAAACACTTCGCAGGTTTCGGCCGCATTTTCCAGTCTTCTGGTTACCGCCTTTATTTCCCAGACAATTGGATCGGCCGCTTTCTCTTCGTTTAAACTTTCAATTAAACCGCGGATCATACCCGTCAGATTAAGAATATCGCGGCGAAGATCCTTTAGGTACGGAAACAGCGACTTATTTAAAAATGATTCATCAACTGAAGGAGAGAGCCTGTAAATATTTTCATGACCGCACATTTGAACGGCCATACCGTCAAGTTCCTCCAATGATGAGCGGATTTTCTGCACCGCGTCCGCAAGATTATCAAGCGGATCATCGTTAATGGCGAGCATTGCGCATAACTTGACAAGCAGACCCTGCCGGTTTGCCCTTCGTTTATTGTAAAGCCTTCCGAGCTGGCGGAATAATCCCGTGCGGCTGAATTCGGATGAAAAAAAAGAAGTAGCGGCGTTTTCTATAGTGTGCGCTTCGTCTATGATTAACCTTGAAAAAGGAGGAAGAATAACCGCGTTTTCATAACCTGCGCCGTTATAGCGCGCGGCTAAATCGGCGAACAGCAGGTGGTGATTTACAACGATGATATGAGCACTGTTCGCTTCTTTGCGCAGAGCGAGAATAAAACATTGTTCTCTCCACTGACAGTGATTCCCAAGACAAAGATCAGATTCAGAGCAGACGCTCCCCCACACTGAATCCGAAGGTATAAAATCCAGTTCTGATTTACTGCCTGTTTTGGCTGAACGCGACCAAACGGTAATTTTCTTTAATTCTTCGTAATCAAAATCAAAGATCGGCGGTTCCTGTAATGTGTCATTAAGACGGCGCAGGCATAGATAATTCCCTCTGCCCTTCATTAATACCGATTTTATTTTTACGTCTCCCATGGCACAAGCGACAAGGGGAATATCTTTTTCATAAAGCTGCTGCTGTAATGTGATTGTAGCGGTTGATATAACTACTGGTCTGCCGGATGATTTTTTATCGCAGGAAAGGGCAAAGTGCATGGCCGGAAGAAGGTATGCGAAAGATTTACCGACACCTGTTCCTGCTTCAGCCATGATAAAGGCATCCTCGTTAAAACCGCGGATTATCAGGCCAAGAAGATCAAGCTGTGCCTGTCTCGGTTCATAAGAGGGAAGCTTTTGGGCAACAGCGCCGCCTTCGCAAAGAGCGCAAATTATTCTATCACAGTCAAGTTTACTCACTGTTCATTGCAGGCAGTGCTCATTGCGAGTAACGCTATTACCTTTGCGTCTCCGATAATATTGTTTAAAAGCGCGTATTCATTCGGCTGATGCAAAGTTTCGTCTGTCTTGGTCCAGACAGCGCAGTCAATTCCCATATTGCGAAGGCTGGCTGCCATTGTTCCGCCGCCGATTCCCACGGGGCGTGCTTTTACATTGTATACTTCGGCTGCAGCCATGGTCAGTAATTTAACAATAGACGCGCCTTCGTCTGTCGGCTTTGATACCATATTCTGAGGCAAGGTATGTGTGACTGTTACATGGTATTTTTTCTCTATTTCCGATTTTATTCTGTCAACTTCAGCCAGAATAACATCCGGTGAATAGCAGGGAAGGACTCTCATGTCCATATAAAAAACATCTTCGCCAGGGATAGTATTGATATTGGGAACATTGGCTTCTTTTTTTGTAGGCTGAAAAGTAGAGTAGTCCGGATCATAAAGAGGATCGCGTTTATTGAATTTGGACGAAAGCTCATTGTGGAGACACAGCGCGAGATCTGATCCTGCCAGAAATGCGTTTGCGCCCAGATCCGGCATTGAAGCGTGAGTCTGTTTCCCGCTTGTAGCGAACCGCATCCACATGATGTTTTTCTCGGCTATTTCAATATACTCTCCTTTTGTATCGCCGCCGTCAGGAACGAGAACCATATCGTTTTTATTGAATAAATCACTGTGATTCTTTACAAGCCATTCAATGCCGTAAACAGATCCAACCTCTTCATCTGAGGCAAATAATAACTTTACGGTATGTTCCGGTTTTATTCCCAGTTCATTAAATGCCAATGACGCCAGAATAGAAGATACTATCCCCTGCTGATTGTCCTCGGTTCCGCGCCCTGTTAATTTTATTCCATCTGGAGTATCGGTTTTTACGCAAGTCCATGGATTGCTCTGCCATAGCTTTTCTTCTCCTGGAGGAACAACATCCATGTGGCTCAGTACCCAAAGACAGCTGTCTTTATTCATGCCTTCAATGATTGCGACCAAATTGGGACGAATGCCGCCTTTTGCTCTTTTATCAGGCGCGTCATATCTTTTAACCTGTGTAATACCATGGGAACGCAGCCAGTTTTGAAGGAATAGGCATTTGTCCAGTTCCCCTTCTCCGCCGGATTCAGGAGAGACGGCAGGGTGCTTTGTAAGCCCTGTCTCCAGCTCGGCAGCCAGTTCCGCCGCATTATCAAGCCAGGTAAAAATCTTCTCTTTCATGTTACCTCCAAATTCCTTAAATACACATTCCAGCAGGTTTTAACCAATGTTTCCAAATCTGAATGTTTCGCTTTCCATCCAAGCAGTTCACGGGCAAGAGCGCTTGACGCTGTAAGCTTTGCGGGGTCTCCGTTCCGCCTCCCTGTTACTTTTGCCGGTATGGCTTTGCCTGTAATTTTACGCGCTTCTTCAAGCACCTGTGTTACAGAAAAACCGTTTTCACTGCCAAGATTCACAGTAATGCTTTTATCGTATTTAATTATATAATCAAGAGCCATGGAATGTCCAACAGCAAGGTCGTTTACATGGATATAATCGCGGATGCAGGTGCCGTCGGGAGTATCGTAATCATTTCCGAACACGGACATTTCCGCTCTGTATCCGCAGGCAGTTTCCATTATTATAGGCAATAGATTCGCAGGGTTTTGTTCCAATCCCCTGATACGCCCCTTTACATCGTAACCTGCCGCGTTAAAGTAGCGAAGACTTGCATAGCGGATATTCTTTAGTCTGCCGTACCAGCCTAAAATGCGTTCTATTTCCAGCTTTGTAAAGCCGTAGAAGTTCTCCGGTATAACAGGATGATTCTCATCAATGGGAGTATATTGGGGCTCCCCGTAAACAGCGGCGCTTGACGAAAAGATGACATTTCTGATACCTGCTGTGCACGCGGCGTTTAATATATTAATAGTTCCCGCGATATTATTGCTCGAATATTTCTCCGGGTATATCATTGATTCGCCTGCGGCTTTGGACGCCGCAAGGTGAACAAGAGCGCCGAACTTTTCGCTTTTCATCGCATTTAAAAGAGCCTCGCGGTCGTGAATATCGCCGTGTATAAAAACAGACTCTTTAAAGAGATTCCCGCGAAGCCCGGAGGAAAGATTGTCATAAACAACGCAATTATGCCCGTTATCCAGCAATTCTCTTGTTACATGGCTGCCGATATATCCGGCTCCGCCGATGATTAATATATTCATGGGGGCATTATAACAGGGCAGGGGGAGCAAGAGCAATGCGGAAATACCAATAAGGGCATTAATTAGTAATGAAGGGTATCATACCGCAGGGCAAGCCCTGCACCCGCCTAACCACTTACAAGTGGTTAGGCTTTCCGCGGCAAGCCGCGGGGNATGAACCCCTTCGGTGACTGCGCTCGTTCGGTCATGCCCGAGTAAACTCGGTCACGACCCTCACTTCGCTTGTCAATCAAAAATACCTCCTGCTGAGACGCAGAAACGCGGAGTTGTAATCAGAAATCTTAAAATTCAGAATTACTGTAAGATCGCGTCAAGGCCTGGTGGACGATCGCGTCAAGCATTGGTGTGAGGTCGCGTCAAGGCTTGGTGTGAAGTCGCGTCAAGCATTGGTGTGAGGTCGCGTCAAGGCTTGGTGTGAAGTCGCGTCAAGCATTGGTGTGAGGTTGCGTCAAGCATTGGTGTGAGATCGCGTCAAGGCTTGACGGGAGATAACGTCAAGGGTTAGATTTTATTTTTATTTTATCTTGCTTTTATTCATAAACTATGCTAGATTAAGAACATGCAGGTAGAGTCAACCAATATTTCTGAGTGCGTTAATCCGGTGTGTAATGTTCAGGATTTGTTGAC
>WQSQ01000019.1 GCA_009787775.1 Treponema sp. | reverse complement strand
AATTCAAAAAAAGCAAAGGATTCAAATGAATGAAACGCCTTTTAATGGGCAATGAAGCAATTGCCCTTGGCGCGATTCGCTCAGGTGTAAGTTTTGTCACAGGTTACCCCGGCACTCCTTCTACGGAAGTGCTTGAAACAGTGGCAAAGCACAATGACGGCAGTATATATGTTGAGTGGTCTGTTAATGAAAAAGCGGCGCTTGAGGCCGCGGTCGGCGCCGCGTTCGCCGGCGCGCGCGTTATGGTAACGATGAAACAGGTCGGCCTTAACGTTGCATCCGATCCGCTGATGAGTCTTGCGTATCTTGGCGTGAAAGGCGGAATGGTAATAGTTGTTGCTGACGATCCGGGACCGATTTCTTCCCAGACAGAGCAGGATACCCGCTATTTTTCAAAACACGCGAAAGTCGCGCTGTTCGATCCGTCCACGCCGGAAGAAGCGTACACAATGATTGCGGACGCGTTCGCTCATTCGGAAAAGTACGGCTCTCCTGTGTTGTTCCGTCCAACAACGCGCGTCTGCCACAGCTGCGCTTCCGTTGAAATCCTTGATAATCTTCCGAAAATTAAACCCGGCGGATTTATAAAAGATCCCGGCTGGGTAATTTTCCCGCGCCTTGCATACGCTAATAAATTTAAAATGATAGAAAACCTTAAAGCGATGAGCGAAGAGTTTTCTGATTACAGATATAATTCTGTTATAAACATCACCCCTGAGCCAGTCAGCAAGGGGATTGTATCCGGAGGAGTCAGTTACGCCTATACGCTTGAAGCGTTATATACTAAAGCATCATGTGAAGAAATCAGAGAAAATATAAAATGCAAACTTCTGAAAATATCTACATATCCTTTCCCGGAAAAACTCGCGCTTAGATTTTTACAAGAACTTGATGAGGTACTTGTTATCGAAGAACTTGATCCTGTAATTGAGAGCGAACTCCTTCGCCTTTGCGGAGTTCATCATCTTAATGTAAAGATATTCGGCAAAGGAAGCGGTCACATTCAAATCGCCGGAGAAAACTCTCCGGATACTGTTATGAAAGCGATTAAGGTTTTCTTTGATAATTCTGAATCAATAACAACCAGTCCACCTGATTCTTCATTCCTGACTTCTCATTCTACACTCCCATCTCTTCCTGTCCGTCCTCCTGTGCTGTGCGCGGGATGTCCGCACCGCGCATCTTTCTTCGCGGTTAAGGAAGCGTCGCAGCAAATGCAGCGTGCAAATGGAAAACGCGCGGTTTTTTCCGGCGACATCGGCTGTTATACGCTTGGAAACGCTGAACCGCTCAATATGGTAGACACATGTTTATGTATGGGCGCCGGCATCACTGTCGCGCAGGGACTGCAGCGTATTGAACCTGACACTGCGCATTTCGCTTTTATCGGGGATTCTACTTTTTTCCATTCAGGCATTACAGGAATAATAAACGCTGTTTACAACCAGAGCGATATTATCGTTGTTATTCTTGATAACTCGACAACCGCAATGACAGGCAACCAGCCGCATCCGGGAATGGGCATTACAATGATGAACACCAGACCGGATAAAATCAGCATCGAAAAAATTGTGGCAGCTATCGGCGTTTCGGCAATTGTAAAAGTAAATCCCTTTGATCAGAAAGAATCAATGGAAGCGGTCCGTAGTTTAATGGAAATGAAAGGAGTGCGGGTGCTTTTATTTGAAGCGCCATGCGTTAATATAAAGGGATCAGCCGCCGGTGACCAAAGATCAGAGAAAGCTGAAATAAAAGCGGATAAATGCACAGGATGCACCGCATGCGTCAGAAAACTTGGCTGCCCTGCCATGAGTCTTGCGGACGGAAAAGCTGTAATCAATTCTCCGCTTTGTACAGGATGCGGCTTGTGTATTGATCTGTGTCCTGTGGGAGCGATACATGTTATTTAATTTGATAATTGCCGGAGTCGGAGGGCAGGGAACTGTGCTGGCGTCAAAGTTAATTGCGGCGGCGGCAATGAAAAAAGGTTTTAATGTGCGCACTACAGAAACAATCGGCATGGCTCAGCGCGGCGGATCGGTATTCGGTCATGTCCGTATAGGAGAAAATATTATCTCCCCGCTTATTCCATTGGGAAAAGCGGACGCGCTTATCGCGTTTGAATGTGCTGAAGCTGTGCGGCAGCTTCATTATTTAAATAAAGACGGCGCTGTTATAATGTGCGGTAACCCTGTAAATCCGGCGTATGAAGCGGTAGTTTTTATGGACTATCTTAAATCAAAAGTTAACAGGTTAATAACCGCGGACTGTCTTGACAGCGGATTAAATACTAAAACATTAAATGTTTTTCTTTTGGGAATGGCGGTGCAAAGCGGAATATTCCCTTTTGACGCGCATACGCTTGAAGATGTATTGAAAGAAAATCTTCCGCAGCGTATATTGGAAATGAACTTAAACGCTTTTCAGATGGGAAGAAAAACATGCAAATGAATACTTTGGACAAAATAAAGAAATCAATTCATCATGCGATGAAAAGCGTTTTTTATAATAAACATTTTTCCGGTATAAATATTAATGATATTAAATCCATTGATGATTTTGTAAAACTGCCTTTTACCGATAAGGAAGATCTCCGCCATTCTTACCCGCTTGGGCTTCAGGCTGTTCCCGATGAAGAGATCGTGCGCGTTCATTCATCATCAGGGACTACAGGTACGCCGGTGATTATTCCCTACACAAAAAAAGATGTACAAGACTGGGCTATCATGTTCAGGCGGTGTTATGAAACTGCAGGCTGTAATAATCTCGATCGCATTCATATAACGCCGGGCTACGGTTTATGGACGGCAGGCATAGGATTTCAGGCGGGAGCTGAATTGCTTGGAGCGTTCGCGATTCCGATGGGACCCGGAAACACAGACAAACAAATCAAAATGATGATCGATTTAAAATCGACAGTTATATGTGCGACATCTTCTTACGCGCTTTTACTTGCCGAAGAAATTGAAAAGAGGGGAGTGCGGGACAAGATTCATTTGAGAAAAGGCGTCATAGGCTCTGAAAGATGGGGAGACAAGATGCGTCAGCGCATAGCAGGAGAACTCGGCGTTGAGCTGTATGACATTTACGGGCTGACTGAAATTTACGGACCTGGTATCGGCATCGACTGCATTCACAACAGCGGAATGCACATGTGGACTGATTACCTTTATTACGAAATCATAGATCCAAAGACCGGCAAGCTTGTACCTGAAGGCGAAACAGGCGAAATTGTAATTACAACGCTGCAAAAAGAAGGCGCGCCTTTGATCCGTTACAGGACACATGACCTTACAAGAGCGATACCCGGCAAGTGCGCATGCGGGCGCGAGTATCCAAGGATCGACAGAATCATCGGGCGCTCTGACGACATGGTCAAGGTTCGCGGCGCGATTATTTATCCAAGCAGAGTAGACGAACTTCTTGCCGCAATTGACGGCGTTTCTAGCGAGTATCAAATCATGATCGATCATCTGAACGGCAAAGACATACTCACTCTTTACTTTGAAACAAAACTTGATTTGGACGCTCACGCGTCCGCGCTAGAAAAAACAGTCGAACATGAGTTTAAACAGAGAATAGGTCTTATTCCCAAAGCGAAAGCAGTCGGCATGGGCGAACTGCCGCGCAGCGAGAAGAAATCAACTCGGGTGTTTGATAACAGGTATTAATCTGTGCTATAATTCCGCATGGTAAACGCCTCTATCCGTAACAGGATAACTTTCTCTCTGGGAACTATTGGCAGAGACATGGTTTACGCCATCGTCAGCATGTTTTTAATTGTATATCTTACTGAAGTTCTGGATCTTCCCGACAGCACAATGTGGTGGATAACGGGAATTATTTTTATCGCGCGTATATTCGACGCCCTGACCGATCCCCTTATGGGATTTATTGTTGACAATACAAACACGCGCTGGGGAAAATTTAAACCGTGGCTGACAGCGGGCGCGGTTCTCTCTCCTGTATTTACAATTCTTCTTTTTTCCGGTTTCAACNTTCAGGGCAGCNCGTTTATTGTCGNATTTGCGATCTTNTATTTTATGTGGGGCATAAGTTATACGCTCCACGATATTTCCTATTGGTCAATGCTTCCCGTTTTAAGNGTTAATCAGAAAGANCGCGAAAAGATCGGAGCCCTTGCCCGTATCTTCGCGAACATCGGTCTCTTCTTCGTAGTTGTCGCGATATTGCCGCTGACAGGATTATTGGGGGAAAAATTCGGCTCTCCTCAGACAGGTTTTTTTATTTTCTCTATCTTGATTTCAGTATTTATGGCAATGGGACTTTGCGTTACAATCTTCGGAGTAAAAGAAACAGGCGTTATCATAAACAAAAAACAGGGTACTCCCATTCGGGAGCTGTTCAGTATTATTTATAAAAACGATCAGCTTTTTATTACCGCGATTTCAATGTCGCTGTTCATGATCGGCTATATGACAACCACATCCTTCGGAGTTTATTTTTTTAAATATGTGTACGGAGATGAAGGAATGTACTCAGCCTTTGCCGCCATTCTTGGAATATCGCAGCTGACAGCTCTCTCGGTTTTTCCTCTGTTCAGTAAAAAATTTAACCGGAAAACTCTCTACACCGGTGCCATCGTTTCGATTGTTACAGGCTATATTATATTTTTTACCGATCCTGTTACTACGATGATCTTTATCGGCATAGCCGGTGTTCTTATTTTTTTCGGGCAGTCGTTTATTCAGCTTTTAATGCTGATGTTCCTTGCAGACTCAGTTGATTACGGGCACTGGAAACTCGGCAAGCGAAACGACAGTATTTCCTTTTCTATCCAACCATTGATTAATAAAATGGGCGGCGCGGTTGTAATTATTTCCGGTATTAATACCGCAAGCGAAGCCGCCGACATCGCGTCTGAAGGCATACTCCTTATGAAAGCCGCGATGTTGATTCTTCCGATGCTGTGCATAATTGTAAGCTACATTATTTACCGGATGAAGTTTAAAATTGACGCGCAATTTCACGCTCAGATACTCAGTGATTTACGCGGGAGAGGGGAACTTGCGAAGGAAGAGGGATAATCTCCGTATATTTTTATTTTAAATAATTATACTTCTTTGTTTGTATGCAATTCCGTCCATCATGCATAAACAATTATCATCAAGAAAATCAGTAAATATTGTCATTCTTGCAGGAGCGCCATTTGTAAAATATTCCCTGAATACATCCGCTCCTTTACGAAAATCATCCTTATTCTTTAAGTAAAATTTTATTTCAACAATATCATCCAACGCGGCGTTTACAGTTGATAAAGTACGTTTTAAATTTTCGAATGTTGCCCGAACCTGACCAACAATATCATTGGCATTTTCGTAATTATGACCAGCGTGATGAGCCAGAAAAATAAAATCCCCAGCAATAACACATGATGAACATGTATCATCTCCGCAATGTGTCGGCATTTTCTTTATCATGTTAATTTCTCCTTAATCCATATGTTTTATCAAAATATACTGTTTTCATGTTACAAGAACTCCATCCCATGGAAGCAGGCAGCTATCGCTTTTTTCTCCCGAAGCGGAAATAATATGAACGCCTTTTAAAAGATGCGCATGCTTTTTTGGCACTTTAACTTTTGAAAATGAAAAATTAAGAGCGATTGTGAATACAGTGTTATTAAGCTTGCGCTGATATATCATGATTTTTTTATCGGTGTAAACGGGAAAAAACTCACCGTAAACTAGACAGCGGTCTTCTTTGCGAAGGGCGATTAGTTTTTTATAAAAATTTAAAACGGAATCAGGATCTTTTTTTGCAAAGCGCGGTTTATATATTTATAATTGCGGTTAACGCCAAGCCAGGGTTTTCCTTTACTGAAACCGGCATTGTCACCGTCATCCCATTGCATTGGAGTGCGCGCGTTGTCTCTGGAAGAGGCTTTAATCCATTTCCAGCGGAGGAACGCGGGAATGAGAAACTTCTTCATTAACTTGTTTAAACCATGGCTTTCCACATCATCAAGTTCATCAATGCTGTTAAAATCGAAATTGGTCATGCCTATTTCCTGCCCCTGATAAATAAAGAGAGTTCCGCGGAGCGTTAGCTGAAATAAAGCAAGCATTTTCGCGCTTCGCTGCCACAGTATTCCTGGTTTTCCATCGGATGCGCGGTCTTTTTCCGCAGCGCCGAAATGTGACACAATTCTTGTCTGATCGTGGTTTTCAAGATAAACGGCGTTCCAGTCAAGCCCTTGCTGCCATTTAGTCATTTTTTCAAGCAGTTTACACGCGTAAAATCTTTTCGGAATAAAACGGGCTATAACCCTGTCAACTTCAAGATGATCAAAAAAGAAAAGCATATCAAGTTCTTTGCGGCTTTCACCGCATAAAAGTCTCGCGTCTTCAAGATCGACAAAAACCGTTTCGCCGACAGTAAAGCAATCGTATTTATCAAGCACATCGCGCCTTAATTCGCGCAATACAGCATGATTTCCTTCCTGTGATTTATAATGTTCGAGCCCCTGAACAGAAAGACTTTTTCTCCCGTCTTCAAGGCTTGTTTTATAAATAATATTAATTACATCACAGCGGAAACCGGATGCTCCCTTGTCAAGCCAGAAGCGAAGTATGTTTTTTACCTCTTCAATAACTTTTGGGTTTTTATAATTTAGGTCAGGCTGCTTTTTATCAAAAAGGTGCAGATAATATTCACCGCTTTTTTCATCATACTCCCAAGTGTCTCCCATAAAAAAACCTGTCCAGTTATTGGGAGGCTTTCTGCGTCCGCGTTTATCTGTTTTTCCCGGCTGCCAGATATAAAAATCACGGTAAGGGTTTTCGGGATTTCGGCTTTCCTGAAACCAAAAGTGTTCATCGGAAGTGTGGTTTATCACAAGATCCATAATGATTTTTATTCCGCGTTTATTTGCCTCGCAAAAAAGCATTTCCATATCGGCCATTGTTCTGAATTTGGGATTGATTGAATAATAATCGCTGATATCGTAGCCGTTATCTGCATCGGGAGATTTATATACAGGAGAAAGCCAGATAATACCGGCGCCGAGCTCTTTTATCTTGTCAAGCCGCGAAATGATTCCTGGAATATCTCCGACGCCGTCATTTGGAAATTCAGTCTCAGCTGAATCCTGAAAACTGCGCGGATAAATCTGATAAACAATGTTATTTTTCCACCACATATATTTTATCTTTTCAGCCATTACCGTGTTTTTTAAACAAATATTAGAGTTGTTCGATAACTCCCTTACAAATTATATACCATATTTTTTTGAATTTAAGGCTTTTTCAAAACTAACCGGGTTTAGAAAATACTCATTTTACTTTGTTTTTCGGTCATGCGTTTCAGTGTTTTCAACCCATATAAGGGTATGAAAAACTTATTTATTTTTTATGTTGTTCTTTTTTGCGGTTTTGCACAGGCTTCTGCGAAAGAACCGTTATTCGGCTGGAACCTGCTTTTGAGCGGTTCCTGGGATGAAAGCGCTTCTGTTGAATGGACAGGGCCTCTTCAAAACCGAGCGGAATTTAAACTGGATATTCTTCCAATTGGTTTACTTCTTCGCGCACAGGTTCTTGACAGGCGCACTCTCAGTCTGGATGTTGATTTTTTTCAGTGGGATGAGTTTTTTCCTGTTCCCGAGAAAGATGTTACAAATTTTACTGGCGGTGTATATCATAAACAAACAGGCTCGCGTCTCTTGTACGGCGTACTTGATGAATGGGGACTTCCCGCCAGAACCAGAAATCCGTGGATTCGCTCGCCCGCCTATGCGGAAAATCACAGCGTTATTGCCGCGGATGTAAAAACAACGTCATCCGGCACAAAAGAGGATGAGGCGTATCTTTATTTATCTAGCCCCTATATTGGCTTTTTAAATAGTGTGAAAATCAGGGGCTTTATTTCAGCGCAAACGGAGATTGATGAGTTGACACCAGCTTTTTCCGGCGGAATGGATTTAATAATTGATAAAAACACAAATTTGCTTTTGGAGGCGTTTTATACCGGAAAAGAACTGTCTCCGGCGGAAGTCAGTACATGGTTTTCAAATCCGCCTTCTCTGCCTGAACGCGAGTACCGTTTTTTCGCCGCCGGTATTTTTTTTTCCAATCCGCTATTTTCAATCAGCTCGGATTTTGCCTTCTCTGAAACATTCGCGTGGGGAAAGGATATTTATGTAAATTTTGGTATCACCGTAACGCCGTTACTGCCGTTTAGCACAAGAGAGCGTCCGCTTTCAGTATCATTTGCGGCAGACGGAGCGGGAGAGCGTTTTATTTACAGAGACGGATTGAGCCATGGAAAAGGGTTCAGAAGCGCAGTTAAGATAGAATGGAAAAGAAGATATAATTCTCTTTTAAGGCTGGATGTTGTTTTACGCGGACCTGTATTCGGAGAAGGTTTTAACCGTAGTTCAACAGGTTTTTATTATCGTTTCCCGGTTTCAGCGAGTAACAGGTATAATTTAATTCGTTTTACACGAATATCTTTCTCAGCCGGACGCAACGCGGTAAACCATTCAAAAATAAGAGATAATTTTACGGGAACAATAGGATTGAGTGTATCTTTACGGCAAATCGGGATAAAAAGTCCGTTTGGTATATTATTATCAGGTTCGGCAGAAGGATTGTCCGCTATAAATAATCCGTCACTCTTCCCGCTAATTGAAGATACATGGCTCTGGAACTCAACCTCTGTAAGCTGTGAGATTTCATGGTCGCTGTTTATTTTTCAAATCAAGACAAAAGCAGAATATTCAAAAATTATTAATAAACCTGACAAATGGGGATTTTCGGTAAATACATCAGCCAGATTCAAAAACGGAAGGTTAAGTATTAAAGCCGATTCGCCGGATTTTCCGGAAAAGTGGGATTTAACTGTTTCCTGGCGGCTGGAAATTTACAATTGAAGCTTTTCCAAAACTATAAAACCGAAGGTTTACGTTTTCAGGAACATTAGTGTTCTGTCTTATATAAATGACGGAATAGAAGTCATGTTAATTCCTTGTGCAATAAGGAATTAACGCATATTGTTATTTTGTAAATCGAATAAGACAGGACACCAGGAGTCTGCCGGACTTGTAAAATATTGTAATAAATAACTTTAATATTCTGCGGCTTTAAGGCTACTTTTGGAGTTTGTTATAGTTAAAAATACTCAAAAATTGATGTTTTTTCGCATTTTCCTTATCGAATTAAGCTAGGCCCGACAAGTTCCCGGATTTAAAAATAAATTTTTAAAAAAGTGAATAAGTCACTTCCCATTTGTTGCAATTATTGTTATACATATTGTAGAGAGTATTTTCTTTAATTTGTGTATTTAAGGAGAAAATATGCCTGCCGGTATTACAATAATGATAGTCGATGACTCCAGGATAATGAGAAATACTGTAAAAGGTGTTTTCTCCGGAGTTGATACCGCCATTAACTTTATTGAAGCAAAAGATGGCGAAGAAGCGTTATCGATGTTGGAAACACAGACAATTGATTTAGTACTCCTCGATTGGAATATGCCCAGGTTGTCAGGAATTGATTTTCTGAAACAGGTCAGAGCAATGGATCAATATAAGGATTTGCCCATTATCATGGTAACCAGTGAGGCTGCCAAGTTTAATGTCATTGAAGCGTTAAAACACGGAGCCACTGATTATATCACAAAGCCGATTAAACTTGATTTATTTAAAAGTAAATTGGCAAAACTTCGTTTATTCAGGATGTGAAAATGTTGATAGAATTGCAAGATTATGTAGAACCGTTTGTAGACGTAACAGTCAGTACATTTAAGGAGTTTGTCGGTGTGGATATATCTCCCAGGCATCCATTTTTTTTGGATCCGGACAAGGGGTTTGAATGGGATATATCCGCTGTAATTGGTCTTTCCGGTGCGGTTAAAGGGGCCGTAATTGTTTCCATGAAGACCGATCTGGCGATTAAGTTAACCGATTTGCTTGCAGGCGAAGGCCATACGGAAATTGACGCCGATGTGGTTGACGCCATCGGAGAAATTAACAACATCATTGCCGGTAACATTAAACCAAAAGTGCCTAACGGAGACAGGATAGTTATTTCAATTCCTACCATTATCAAGGGAAAAGAACATTCAATTGCATGGCCCAGCAAACAGACAAGGATTCTATGTATTCCGCATAAAGCATTTGATAATGACATTTTTCATCTAATGGTTGCGATTGAACTTGAACCTGATATTTAAACAGGAGAGTTTATTATGAAACATGTTTTTGTGTTTGATCCAAAAGCATTTTACAACCAGCAATGGAAAATGGATAATATCCTTGACGGCATCGGGCAGTATTTCAGGACTCAGGAAAAAGTTGACTTCTCTGTACAATTCTCCAGGTATCGCAGGAATGCGATAGGGATAATAAACGATGAAGCGGAAAAAACAGCCGCGGATGAAATTATAAGAATATACGCAATCGGCGGAGAAGAAGTGCTTTTTGACTGCCTTAACGCATCCGCTCATTTTCCCAATACGCAACTTGCTTTAATTCCGTACGGAGAATCCAACAGCTTTTTAAAAATCTTCGGGGAAGATAAAGCTGAATCTTTCAAGGATATACCATCTCTTGTTCAAGGCAGAGCTCTTCCTACTGATATAATCAAGTGGGGAATAAATTACGCGCTTAATTCCTGCTATATAGGAATGGATTCCGCCATATCAAGAAATTTAAAAGATCTTAAGTCAAGGTCAAACAAAGGCAGCTATCTCTTGTTTTCGATAATTCCGTCTTTTACAGGTAATTTTTTTGTAGCCTTCGATAAAAGATCAGCTGCCAGGGATTATAAAATTACTATTGATGATTCGGATTATTCCGGGCAATACAGCCTTATTCATATCGCAAACGGCCCGTATCACGCGGGGAAGAAAACAGGCGCTTCTGAAGCCGTTCCCGACGACGGACTATTGAATATAACCCTAATCAGGGCATCGCATCCGCTTGGAACGCTCGCGTCAGTGAGCAAATATCTTAACGGCAAACGGCCTAAAAATTGTCTTTTTACTCAAGGAAAGAAAATTTCTGTTCATTCTGACAATCAAATGTGTATTCAGATAGACAATGAGTATGTTCTGGATACCGATATCAATCTGAATGTAGTTCATCACGCGGCTCAGATTGTCGCGGCAGAAGGTTTATCTTACCTGCCGGGTTCTAATTCGGCTCTTTAAGGAGGGCAGTCCATGGCAAAGAAAAAGACAGGTAATACAAAATCCAGGCGAATAGCGAGTATTTCTTCTGTTGCGGTATTTATATTTATTTGCGCAGGATTTGTGCTGGAAACATTTTTGGCTGATATACAGGTCAACTATGCACTTGTAGCGCCTGTTATGGTAATTGCTCTGGTTTTTGTTATTATTATCCTGCGGGGCACCTCGGACCGGGGAAACCTGGCATTTAATATGCCGTTTTTTTTATTATTATTTTTTACAAGTCTTGTTTTATTCTTTAATTGGCATACAGATCATTATTTGATTATAGGCCTTGTTTTCTTCGCAATAAGCTGTATTTATTCGCATTTTAACAGAACAATGGCTTTTTTTGTTGTTCAGAATGTATTAACCGGAATATTGATTATTAGGGGCGTGCCTGTCGGCGGGTATAATATACCGCTGGTTACAGTATTGCTAAACTGGGTTATCTGCATATTTGCCGGAGTTCTCATGCTTGTTTTGACAAGAGCCGCGACAATACACCTGAACAAGGCCCTTTTAAACCAGCAGTCATTTGAAGATCTTCTTGATACTACAGAAAACTTTGTAGCGATGATAAATGAACACAATGAAGTAGTCTACGCCAGCAGAACCCTGTCCCAGCTTGGCAGCACCAATGAACCTCTTATGGTTCAGGGGCGGCCGATTCTGGATTTGTTTCCTGAAAAAAGCCTGAAAATATACGCCGCAAAAATGCTTAAAGAAAAAGATAATTACGCGGAAGACTGGGAATTCACGCTCAACGGCCAAAAGCGTTATTTTAAAGCGGCTTCATACGGCATGCGCGGAGGAAGCGGCGGCGCTCTTATATCGCTTTATGACATGACGCAGCTTGCCGAACGCGATGAAATAGCCGTTATGAAAGACAGCATGAAAATCGGTTTGTTTTTTATGGACAGCAGCTATGTTATTCAGGATCATTATTCGAGATACCTTGAAGAAATGCTCGTAGACACAAAGTTAAACGGAAAATACTTTACAGATGTAATCGCGGATTCTGTCAGCGAGAATGAGCTGAACACAATCAAGGATTACTTTAATATGGTCGTTGAGCGATCCTACGATCAGGAAATGCTGGAAGAAATAAATCCACTGAATGAGCTTCATTATGTAAACAGGAATACCGGAGATAAAAAAGTGTTCCAGTTTGCATTTGCCACCGTAGAACGCGGGCGCGGGGAAGTTTTTATACTGGTAACCGTATATGACATAACAGCCAGAGTTGAACTGCAGCAAAGACTCGCGGATGAAGAGGCAAGGCGTCAGGAGGAAATGCAGTCTCTGTTCGAACTTATTCAGGTTGAACCCGGCGTATTCAGCGATTTTATGCAGGATATGGAATATGAGTTTGACACTATAACCTCGATATTAAAAAACGATGCCTTAACCACGCATGAAGCGCTTGTTAAAACATACCAGTCCGTCCATGCGATAAAATCAAATGCTGTTATTCTTGGGCTGAACATATTCGGCAATAAGGCGCATAATCTTGAATCAAACATTAAAAGACTGCGTGAGATGGAAAGCGACGTTCCCTTCGCGGAAATGCTTGATCTGGCCCTGGAAATTGAAAAGCTCACCGTTGAAAAAGAAGGATTCAAGGATATTATTGACAAGCTTCAGGTTTATTCCAGAAGCGGCGGCGCAGCGGGATCAGAGCGGCAGAATGTAAAAGTGCTTGTAGAATCCCTGACCAAAACCGCACTTAAAGCCGCCGAAGACATGGAAAAGCAGATTAAATTCATTGCCAATGATATAGATGTGCAGGCAATCGATGTCGGCCCAAGACGCGTAATAAAAGAAATACTTATGCAGCTGATCCGCAATTCCGCGGTGCACGGAATAGAACGGCCTGATATGCGTACATCCAAAGGCAAGAATGAAACAGGCATTATCAGGCTTTCCATCAAGATGGACGAAAGCGGCAAGAAAATCAATATAAAACTAAGCGATGACGGACAGGGTCTTGATTATAAAAAGATTGCGGAGAAAGCGCTGAGCAGCAGCCTGATAAAGAAAGGAGACGAGGATAACAGGGAAGCGCTGAACAAGGCAATATTCGCGCCCGGATTCAGTACCGCAAAAACAGAAAGCGTTCACGGCGGCAGGGGAATAGGCCTGAATCTTGTAAGGGATCGGATAAAGGAAGTAAACGGCAACATCAAACTGCGCTCCGAAGATGACAAGGGAGTTTTGTTCCTTATTACAATTCCGGTTTAATCCGGCACTGTCTGTATTCTCACCCATTAACAGCGTATCGTCCCCTGTTTTTGACATTTTTGAAAATGCCTCACTCCATTCCCTCCCTCGGTTTCCTCTCTGTGTTTTTATGAACAGTATTTAAAAAGTGTGTCGGTTTTAAAGGTACATTCCAGCACAGACGCGATCATCCGCCAAGGCTTGACACGATCATACACCAAGCCTTGACGCGATCATCCACCAAGGCTTGACGCGATCATACACCAAGCCTTGACGCGATCGTACACCAAGCCTTGACGCGATCCTATGTCAAACTTGGGTGTGACCGCAATTCAAGGTTGGAATTGTGATGTGATTCGGCTGATAAAAGCTTAGCCACACGACAGAGAGGTTTACTTTAGCTATTGCTATATGATGATGTAAATCCATTTGCATAGCTTATTGTTAACTTAAAAACAATAAGAAATTCCCCTTATTATAAGAATAATCACCATACGGTCTTACCTTAATATAATAAGTACCGGTATTTTCGATTCGAATAGTTACATTGCCAGTCCCTACATCAATATTTGTCTGAGGAATTCCATTATTGTATAATGTATTAAGATTGGCATCATATACGTCAACCACAATATCGGCTGTGTAAGATGTTAAAGTATTGTCTATATCAGTTGCCCATATAAGCCAATAGTCATAAAAAGGTGTTTCCTTGGTAAATTTATACCAAATTGCATCTAAACCCGTTTGAAAAAAATCTTCTGTACCCAAACCACTATTGTTTAAAGTTATAGCATTTGCGGATGATGAACCAAGAGTAGGATTAGGATTATTACCACCGCGTTTTGTTCCATTGAAGGTACCAGTTATTTCAGATGGACTGTACAATGTTAAAGTCATAGCTGTGTTACTAACAAGAGTAGCAGTACCTATATTTACACCCCAAATATCACTATATAGTGTTCCAACATTACCATTACGGTTAAATGTTCCTGAATCATCGTAATATATTCCCGGGCCGTCAAATACCCAACTATTACCAGTTACGGTTATTGTGACACTCTCTCCTAACATCGTAAAATCCCATGTTCCTGCTGCGTCGTAATTATTACCACCGCCTTGATTATTACCATCGCGTTTTGTTCCACTGAAGGTACCAGTTATTTCAGATGGACTGTACAATGTTAAAGTCATAGCTGTGTTACTAACAAGAGTAGCAGTACCTATGTTTACACCCCAAATATCACTATATAGTGTTCCAACATTACCATTACGGTTAAATGTTCCTGAATCGTCGTAATATATTCCCGGGCCGTCAAATATCCAATTATTACCAGTTACGGTTATTGTGACACTTTCTCCCAACATCGTAAAATCCCATGTTCCTGCTGCGTTGTAATTAGTACCACCGCCTGGATTGTTACCGCTCTGATTCCTGTCAACAGTTTTTGTTGTTACGGTAACTGTTTCTATTCCTGAAATGGCAATCGGCGTGTTTGCGGTAATGGTTACAGTTGTGGCGGTTACCGCGATGGGAATCGGGGTTCCGCCGCCGTTATTTAATGTAATGTTTCCTGCTCCGTTGGTAAGCGTGCCCTGGTATTTGCCTGTACTTGTGCCGCCCGGGGTGACTGTTAAAACATAGTCGCCGGGCTCTTTAGCTGCTTTGCCTGTGCTTTTGTACAGCTCCAGGCGGAAATTGCGTCCGTTGTCACTCCAGTAAACGTCATCTTTAGTCACCGATGGTTCCGGATCACCGCCGCAAGCTGTGAAACTTAGAACGAGCATGACCCCAGCCAGCAGGGTCAGCATTCCTGTGTTGAAAAGCTTTCTTTTCTTCATGGAAAAAACTCCTTATAATGGAGCCTGGGGGCGGGGTTAAGGCTTTATGGTTTCAGGCGGACAGCGTTGGCACGATACGCCGCCTGTTACTTCTTTTCCCTGTCCCTTTTTCCTCCCAGACTCTTTAAAATATCTGCTCTCAAGAGCAGTTGGTTACATGTATATAGACCCAAGTAAATTTGACAAGAATTGTATATATGATTAATCATGATTCCCCGAAAAAACAGCTTAAAATGTTCCATCACAATAAACCGGAATAGTTTTCCTATAGTTCAATGTATAGAACAATAAGATTTTTGTAAAGTATGTTTCCTTATGGTTCTATAAAAATAAGTTTACAGGGGTGTAAATACTTGTGATTGATGGACAGGAATTAAGGATTATTCTTGGCAAAGGCATACGGTTTTATCGGCAGCAGCGAGAGTTATCCCAGGCTGCTCTTGCGGAGAGTGCGGATATATCAATTACTTTCCTAAGTAATATTGAACGCGGCATTAAATTTCCTACTTCGGACACCTTATCCTCCATAGCTAACGGTTTGGGAGTGGATGTTTATGAATTGTTCCGGCATGATCATTCGCCGTCTGAACACAGAAATCTGTTTGAACGGTTCAAACTTGATATAACACAGAATGTTATTAGAACCCTTGAGACTGTATATAAAGCCTACGAGTAACAAACAGATATTTTAACGATAAATTCTGTAACATTGAGGCTTTTTTAAAACTTTCAAACCTAAGGTTTACGTTTTTGGGATTAGTCTGCCTTTTAATTATTTACATAAGAGTTATGGAAGTATATTTGAGCGGCGCGCATCTGGTAATAATTAACATATATTAGTATAATATTCTCATGCCTAAAATATTAGTAACCGGAGCCGATCGCGGGCTTGGTTTTGCTCTTTGTAAGGAATTTCTTGGACGCGGATGGACAGTCTTCGGCGGTAAATTCCTTCAGGATTACAATTTGCTGGAACAGGAGCAGGAAAAAAATCCGGCGCTGCATATTATCCCTCTGGATGCCGGAGATGCATCTTCAATCGTTAAAGCGCGTGATATCGCCGCGGAAAAGACGGACTCTCTTGATATGATTATTTCCAATGCCGCTCTTATGGGGCCTGTTCAATGCGGTATTGATGAACTCCCGATGGATTTGCAGGCTCCGTGGAACAGTTTCCGCGTTAACGCGCTCGGTCCTGTTCATCTGACAGAATACTTCCTTCCGCTGCTGGATAAAGGCAGCTTAAAGCGGTTGTGTTTTATATCTTCCGAAGTATCCTGCATTTTGTTAATGAAACACCGTCAAGGAAGCAGTTATCCCTATCCGATGAGCAAGAGTTCACTGAATATGGGAGTGCGCCTTATGCACAACCTGCTTTTTCCTCAGGGGTATACTTTCCGTCTTTATCATCCGGGCTGGATGAAGCGGCAGATGCCGGACGGGACGCTTTCCGAAGCGGCTGTGCTGGATCCCGCGGATACCGCAGCTCATGCAGCGAAATATTTCCAGACATCTCTTAAAGATGAACACCGCCTGGTGATGTACGATTATCTGAGCCAGGAATGGCCGTTTTAATAAAAGGAGAGATTGGTTTGAAGATTGCGCTTGTTACCGGTTTGAAAAAGGAATTTGATAAAGCTCTTGCGGCGGTATTCGCGCGTGAAGGCTATAAAGTCTACGCAATGGGAAGCGGGCAGATTAATGGCGTCATATCACTTCCTCTTGAGTTAAAAGAGGCTGCCGCCGTGCTTTTAAAAGACGCGGGGAATGTTGATATTTATATTGATGTAAGCGATGAGCGAAGCGAACTGGATAATTTTAATGTGCGTTCCGGATTGAACGACGGGGTTATGCATGAGCTTTATGACGCGAATGTGACAAGGCCGATGGCAATGCTTGAAGCGTTCTTTCCCTTGCTCGAAGCAGGCCGGACAAAACGTATCTGTTATCTTACATCGCAGGATGCGAGCATTAATGAAACACGCGGCACGGACGGTTACGGTTACAGAATGGCAAAGGCAGGCCTTCATAATTTTTTGCAGATAACAAGGAATGTGCTCGCGCCAAGGGGTTATACAATCCGCGCTTACGATCCGTGTTTATGCGATGTCTCCGCTTCCGCCGCGGCGGAAGCGGCATTCAATTACTTTACCCGTACGCGCGGTATTGAACGCGGCGATGAACTGCGTGATGATGAAAAAAATCTTGTTTTCCGCGACGCGTACGGAAGGCAGCATTCATGGTGAGCAGATTATGAAAACATTGTGGCGTATTGCAAAAGAGGCTGTCAGGTACAAATGGTGGCTGTTACTTGCAATGTTGGGAACATTTTTATTAACAGGAGTTAACCTTGTCGCTCCGCGCATAATGGCGAATATGACAGGACTTGTCGCGCAAGGCATGACGCGGGAAAAATTTTCTACTGTCATCTGGATGGCAGGCGCTTTACTGGCTTTGTTTCTTGTGCGCATTCTTTTCAGATTCATGAGCAGTTATTGTTCGCACAGGGCGGCGTGGAAACTTGTTCTTGAATTGCGCATGAAAGTTTATAACGCGATACAGTCATTCTCCATGGATTATTTTCACAATAAACAGACAGGAGAGCTTTTAAGCCGCGTAATGAATGATGTCGCTACCTTTGAATTAATCTACGCGCACATCACTCCGGATATTATTACAAACTTTGTAACTCTCGCAGGCGTTACCGTAATTATTTTCAGCATCAATCCGCAGCTTGCTCTTGTTACCTGCATACCTATTCCGTTCATTTTGGTGTCGGGGTGGTTTTTCAGTAAAAAGGTGCGTCCCAATTTCCGCAAAATGCAAAAATCCCAGGGCGAGCTGTCCGCGCAATTACAGGATAATTTTTCAGGCATACAGGAGATACAGGCTTTCAGCCGACAGTCATCGGCGTCGCAAAAGGTCCTTGCCAAGGGAGAAGATTTTACACATAACATGCTCCGCGCTTTAAGATTAAACGCGATTTTTCATCCGAGCGTAGAGTTTATGACTTCGCTGGGAAGCGTAATTGTTGTCGGGTTTGGAGGATATTACGCTTTCAGAAACCAGCTTTCGGTTGAAGATGTTGTCGCTTTCCTCCTTTACCTTGCGTTGTTTTACGCGCCGATTACCGGGCTTGCCCAGCTTCTTGAATCCGCTCAGCAGTCGCTTGCAGGCGCGGAACGTGTAATCGAAATACTGGACGCTCCCAACAGCATTACAAATTGTCCCGGCGCTAAACCCATTGGTAAAGCCGAAGGCGGAATCTCTTTTGAAAATGTAAGTTTTTCATACATTAAAGATGTTCCTGTGCTTGAGGATGTATCATTCGATGTTAAACCGGGTCAGATGGTTGCGCTGGTCGGAGCTACAGGAGTCGGCAAGACAACGCTGAGCCAGCTTATCGCGAGGTTTTACGATCCGGTAAACGGGAAAGTCTGCCTTGACGGAATAAGTCTTAAGGACATAACGATTGAAACACTTCGTCCGAATATTTCACTGGTTTTACAGGATACATTTTTGTTTAACGGAACCATAGGAGAGAATATCGCGTTTGCCAAGCCGGACGCAATGTTTGATGAAATTGAAAAAGCCGCGAAGATCGCAAGAATACACGATGATATTATGCTGATGCCTGACGGTTATGAAACGCAGGTAGGCGAAAGAGGCGTTAAACTTTCAGGCGGTCAGAAACAGCGAATCGCAATCGCGCGCGCTGTTCTTTGCAAAGCGCCTGTTTTAATTCTCGATGAAGCCACCGCCTCTGTTGATGTCCGCACCGAAGCGCAAATCCAGCAGGCTATCAATGAAATAGCCGGAACCCGTACAATCGTTATAATCGCGCATCGCCTGTCCACTGTCCGGAACGCGGATGTAATCTTTGTTTTTGAAAAAGGGCGCATAGTTCAGTCCGGCAGCCATACCCAATTAGTTGAACAGGACGGTCTTTACCAAAAATTATGTCAGGTTCAGGAAAGGAATTAAGTTCTTTTCCGCTAAAATTAATTACACCGCTTACTATTGAAAATTCTGATATTTGGTGGTATATTATTGATTATGAAAAGAACGACTATATTTATTATTATTTTATTATTAACCGGAATGACTGTCTTTGCTCAGGCCCCAGACATGTCTTTTTATACCGAAGAATACAACAGGAACGGAGCGACCGTTTTTGATCTGCTTGATATATTAAAGGTAGTCAATGACGAAAACTTTACAGGAATCGGCAGTTTCTACCAAAACGCCATAAGCGTTTTTATTAGGGCTCTCCCAAATGTATCAACCAGTTCCGAGAGGGTAGCGGTTGAAGAAGCCGCAAGGCTTATCCTTAGAGGGCTTGCGGCAGAGAAACATACCGCTTCTGCCGCGGATATTTGGTTTTTGATTCAATATTTTGATATCGCGCGTCAGGAAAACGACGGTTACCTCATGTATGAGGCTCTTGTTGCCATGGGTCAGGTCGACGCTTATGATTATGCATATCATATTGCCGAGATTCTGAGCGGTTTTAACGCGAGAGCGACTACTAACCAAGAGCTTAAAAGTCAAATACAGCGGGTAGTGCCTGGTACTGTACATGCGCTGGAAGCCCTGTGCGTGCCGATTGGCGTTAAACCTGTTCTTATCGCTTCTGAAGGATGGTATGATACTTACATCAGGGATATTGCTTCAGCCGCGCTCGTTAATATTATTGACGCCCTTAGTGAAGTTATCGGCGATATTGTTCACGATATTATTCGCGATCCCTTTAATAATCCAAATATTAAAAGTAAAGCCTGGTTTGAATTACTCCATAGCCGCGCCCCTGATGATGCTAAAGCAAAGGTTGCAGCGGCGGCGCTTGAAATCAGTTATACTTTCGTCGGCACAACTCATGAGAACATGAATCTTTTTAAAAACATGCGCATGAGCGCTATTGATGCAATACGTTTATACGGGGTTGCAGACGATTTCGTATATCCGTATCTTGAAAGGACCTACAGGGAAGCCTTTTATACAAGTAATACTGATTTTCCGGTAATAATCCAGGTCTCTGAAACTCTGTCTGCGGTAAAGACAGATGAAGCGGTTGATCTTCTGACACAGTTCCTTAGACAAATTAATATCAGAAGGCAAAGCGGTCCCTGGGGAGCTTCAGAAAGGGATATTATGCGTGTTCTTATTACAGCTATAGCAAACACCGGGACTCAATCAACACAGACAATCCAGCTTCTGAGAATTATGCAGGGTTCATCGAATTATACCGGTGCGGAACAGGGCTGGGCGAGAAGCGCTTTAACAATACTTGGTTTTTAATTTTCTTTGTTCAGGGTTTCTTTTTTCTTAATAATTCTACTGCTTCCTGTGGGGTGGCTGCGTCGATAATGCTTTCCCGCAATACGTCGTCTCCCAAAATTGATCCGATAGCGGCAAGGTATTGCACATGCAGGCCGCTTGATTTTTTGGGTGAAACAATCAGTATAAAAAGCCGTGCAGGAAGGCCGTCGGTGCAATCGAAATCAACTCCTGATTTCTTAATGCCTATCGCTACTGATGTTTCTTTTATTCCATCGGTTTTTCCGTGCGGCAGCGCAATGCCGTTTTCCATGCCGGTACTCATCGCTTCTTCGCGCTGAAGCACATCAGAGAGAACCAGTTCACGATCCGTTAATTTACCTTTTGCTTCAAGTACATCTACAAGTTCACAAATGATTTCTTCTTTTGTTTTCCCTTCAAGTCTCATATTAAAGCATTGTGTATCTATAATGGCAAGTAAATCTTTTGATGAGCGGGCATCAGTATCAAGCAATTCTTTTTTTAGCTCGATTGGTATAGCGGATTGTTTTAAATTTTCTATGGAACGTGCGAGATCAAGAATTACTTCGTAAATTTCGTTTTTAATAAGCGGCATATCCGTTTTGGATGTTGTAATGACAAGCGAATTCTTTTCTTCGGTGATTGTAATGGATATATCATCTTTTCGAATCTGCGCGGAATAACTTTCGCTTCTTGTCATCCTTTGAACATAAAATTTTCCTGAACGAAGTTCCTGTAAAAGCATGTTCATGACAACATCGGCGATATCTTCAGATTCGAATTCCCATGTTTCATGAATAATGTCATCATTTTTAACAAGTTTCCTTGTTCCCTGTTTATGCCTTTTCAACATTAAACCCAATAACGGAGGAGATGCGATAATGGAGAGGAAAATCATAAAAACAGCTATAGTAAAAAGCTGATTGTCAAGAACACCCAACGCGAGCCCTATGCCGCATGAGATTAGAGCACCTTCGCCGCGGGGAATCATACCGAGGCCGATACGCAGTGCGCCTGTGCTGTTAAAGCCCAAAAGAAGAGCAGGGCCTCCTGCGCCGATAATTTTTGAAATAATGACAACAAATGTATAAATGCCTGAGATTATCAACACCGAAGGCGACATTACTTCCCGAATATTTACCAACATGCCCATTACTGCAAAAAATATGGGGACAAAAAATTCATACAGCGGACGGATGCGCTCTTGTATGATAGCAGCTATATCAGTTTTGGAAAGCGAGAGCCCTGCGATATACGCTCCAATGATCAGCGCGAACCCTTGTTTTTCAAGAAGTCCTGCGAGAATCAGGGCAATCCCAAGAGCAAGAACTGAAAAATCAAGGCTGTGTTTAAATAATTTTAAAAAGGATGCAATTATTTTTGAGCAAACCAGAAAAAGTGCTGTAACTCCAAGCCAGATACCAAAAACTTTCCCTGCCACGAAAAGTACTTCCGCGGCTGAAATACCGCCTCCTGTTTCGCCGATAATAGAAACGAACCCCAATACTACAGCAAGCAAAATAATCCACAGTACATCGTCAAAAACCGCCGCAGTTAAGATTGTAACACCTTCTGGAGTATCCATTTTTTTTCTTTCAGATAAAGTCCTTGCGCTTATTCCGACAGATGTAGTGGTAGCAATAACTCCCAGAAACAGGCTCTGAGGATTAAAAAAGGATGTGTTAAAAATTAACGCGCCGCAGAATGTTCCCATAACAAAGGAAAGCAGAGCTCCTGAGATGCCGATTATGCTTCCCGCGACTGAATAGCGTAAAAATAAACTAAGGTTTGTTTCAAGACCGCATGCAAAGAGCAGGATAACAGATGCAACTGTGGCGAATGCGTATAATTCAATGCTTACCGCAAGTCCGCTTGTTTCTGTAATGGGAAAAATTCCGTGCGGGAAGGATGGAAACGAAATGCCTCCAAGCGCATAAGGTCCGATTATCACGCCTGCCAATAGTTCCCCCAGCACCGAAGGTATTCCTATCTTCTTTGCCAGCCTCCCTAAAAGCCGTACAGAAAGTATAATTACGCCTATCTGGAGAACCAGTTCGGCAACAAGCTCAGTAATATGCATCTTTTTCTCTGTTTTATCAATTGAGCTATTTTCAAAACTTTGTTAGTTCTAAAAACAGCTATGATAGACATTCTATTTTTTATTAGATTTAGTGTCAACTGGAGAAAACATGAGCGACAGCCGCCTGTTCTGTTATCTTGTAATTCATTATTTTATTTGTCACAATTTGGATACTTTCGGAGGATAAATGCCAAAAATTCTTCAGCCAAGAGAAATGAGAAAATGCCTTGGCTGTTTTACCTGTATGAGCGCCTGCTCGACAGTAAATTATAAAAATCACTCACTGATAAAAAGCGCTATAAAAGTCCGTACAACGGGAGGTATGTCAAGCGGTTTTATCGCGATTGTCTGCCTTGGATGCAAGGATCCTGCATGTATAGAAGTCTGCCCTGGTCATGCCCTTGAATACCGCGAAGGCGGCGGCGTTTTTTTAATTAAAGAAAAATGTATCGGCTGCCGCAAGTGCGAAAGCGCCTGTATTGTGCACGCTGTTTATTTTGACGAAGAAACAAAAAAACCGATAATCTGCCGCCACTGCGGAGTATGCGCTCATTATTGCCCGCATGGCTGTCTTGTAATGATTGATGTTAAAGAGGAACCAGCTCTTACCCAAGCTGCTTTAACTGCGCAATTACAGGAGGGTGACAAACCTTCTGAGATTTAAATCTGCGATATTAGGAGAGAACATGCTGAATGAAAAATATATAAAAATTCTTTATATCGATCTTGAGACTGAAAAAATCCGCATTGAACATCGTGAAGATCTGCTTCCTTTCCTTGGCGGCGTCGGTATCGCAAGCGTGCTGTTTAAGGAAAATGTCAGGCATGAATACGGTCCCACAGCTCCCCAGCAGCCTATTGTTTTTGCCATAGGAGCAGGCGCGTATATTTTTCCGGTTCTTACCAAAACAGTGGCTATGTTTGTTTCCCCCCTTACAGGCGAGCTTGGCGAAAGTTACGCCGGAGGCCGTATGGCAATGTCCATGCTGATGGCAGGGTATGACGCGCTTGTAATAACAGGCAAAGCAAAAAAACACAGCTACCTTGCCATTTCCACAAATTCTGTGAATGTGCGCGATGCGAGGGCTTTGTGGGGATTGCCTGTCAGCAAAACCGGAGGCGCGGTCAGGGAGCGGGAACAGGCTGAAAGCGCAGGGAAAAGATCAATTATCAGAATCGGACCTGCCGGAGAAAACGGAGTCGCGTTTGCCTGCGTGAATGTCGATACATTCCGGCACTTTGGCAGAATGGGTCTTGGTACATGCATGGGTAGTAAAAACTTAAAGGCAATTTCGATACACGGCAACCGATCAATTCCCATATTAAATGAAAAACAGTATTTTAAGGTTTACAGGGATATATTTAAAAGATGCACCAGCACCGATTTCATGTCCAAATATCATGATGTGGGAACGCCAATCAATATTCTTCCTTTAAATAAATCCGGCGGACTTCCTACCCTAAATATGCGCGCTAATAAATTTGAACACGCGGATCAAATAAGCGGGGAAGCGTTCGCGGAAAAAAACCTTGTCCGTAAAATGTCATGCACAGGCTGCCCTGTAGGCTGCATTCATATCGGCATGTACCGCAATGAGTTTGACAAAGGCCACGAATATGAAGCTGTGAGCGTCGGTTATGACTATGAATTGATTTACGCACTTGGCACATTTATCGGCGTAAATACAACAGATCAGATTCTTGCCATAATCGAAGAAGTTGAAGAACATGGTTTGGACGCCATGAGTACCGGCGTATGCCTGGGGTGGGCGACGGAAGCTCTTGAAAAAGGCATTGTTTCCCTGGACGATACATTGGTCGATTTAAAGTTCGGCGATTCCAAAGGGTATATAAAAGCGATTGATCATCTTGCAGCAGGGACTAATAAGTTTTATAAAGCGCTTGGAAGGGGATGCCGTTACGCCGCGAAAAAATACGGCGGTGAAGATTTCGCCATGAATATCGCGGGTAATGAGATGTCAGGTTATCATACAGGATACGGATCGCTTGTAGGAGCCGCGGTAGGAGCAAGGCACTCTCACCTTTGCAACGGCGGTTACAGTCTTGATCAGGGGCAAAAAGAATTTAACGAAGATGAGTTTGTGGAAAAATTATTTGCCGAGGAATGTGAACGCTGCATGACCAACTCTCTTATCATGTGCCTTTTCGCAAGAAAAATTTACGACAGGCAGACAATTCTGGACGCGCTTAATTCAATCGGGTGGAACCTTACCAATGACGATCTTGGCGCAATCGGCAAACGTATTTATCAGACAAAATTACAAATTAAAAATATGCTTGGCTTTAAACAGGAAGATGTTAAACTGCCAAAACGATTTTTTGAAACGCCTAGTCTTAACGGAATACTTAATGAAGATACCGCTTACAGAATGATAAAAAAATACTCGGAAAAAACTGAAGCCCTGTTAAGCGAGACATTATAGTAAAGTGTATGAGCGAACGGTATTCAAGGCAGATTATAATTCCGCAGATTGGAAATGAAGGTCAGGAAAAACTTGCGCGATCTTCTGTGATTGTCGCAGGCGCAGGCGGGCTTGGCTCTCCCGCGTTAACATATCTTGCCGCCGCGGGAGTTGGACGGCTAGGGTTTATCGACAGTGATGCTGTAGCGTCCAGTAACCTTAACCGCCAGTTTTTACATAATACCAATGATATCGGCAAGTTAAAAACCGCTTCAGCGAAAGAAAAACTATGCGCTTTTAATAATAAAATACAAATCAATTCCATCAATGAACATATAACTGGTGATAACGCGGAGGCTCTTTTTTCCGGTTACGATATAGTCATTGGCGCTGTCGATTCGTTTGAAACCCGCTTTCTTATCAACATAGCCTGTGTTTCTCTTAATACTCCGTACATTGACGGAGGCATAAACGGTTTTTCAGGATGCGTTTTATTTTCCAATCCTCCGCATACACCGTGTCTTAATTGTATATTCCCTGAAACCGCGACTAAGAAAGAAACACCTGGTGTGCTTGGCACAACAGCCGGAATTACAGGAACAATCGAAGCGAATATCGCTCTTTTATATCTGCTTGGTTTACCGAATCCGTTAGAAAACAAACTGTTAATGTATGACGGGCTGCGAATGGATTTTGATTTAATCGAAATAAAACGGAATGAAGAGTGCAGAGTCTGTAATGGTTAATGGGGAATGTTTGGTGAGGGAGTAAAGTGAAAGTTCTATTTTACGGAAATGTGATTGAGTATACAAATGGCGATAAATCTTTGGAAATTGAACATTGCGCCGGTTTACGTGAACTTATTAATAAACTTTGCGATCATTACGGAGATCGTTTAAAAGATTTTATTTTAAACGATGAGACCTGTTTCTTTTTGGTGAACGGAAAGGGAACGATGATGACAGGCGGACTGAATACAAAACTTCAATCTGATGATAAAATTGAAATACTCCCCTTCGCGGAAGCGGGATAAATGATTTATCACATGGTGTTACTCGTTTTTTATTTCTTCAAATATTACGCGGAATTTTGTTTGATGTAGTTGTTATACCGTTGATTTCCATGATACCAAAAAGTAAAATGACTTTTATCATCAGCGTATGTCTTGAATACCTGACTACTTCGGTTTTACTTGTGATACCAAATGTCTTATTTCCTGACATGGTAAGAATAGGGCCCTTAATTGAAACGACAAGCTCAATGCTGTGTTTGGAATAATTGCTGGAAGTATATTGTGGGAAAGAAAAGACGCAGCGCCTAATCAATCATTCTTATCGTAACAGCCCCGCTTGTGTTTTGATTTATTCGCGGCGATCCCCTGTATTCAACTGTTGCTGCGCCGCTGGCTTTGATTCTAAGAAGTTCCGAGCAGTTTACTCTTACCTTGCTTGCGCCTGAAAGAGTGACAGATACTTCCTGCGAAATTAACGAAAAAGCGTTTAATTCACCTGCGCCTGATAATTCCAAATCTACAGTATCCGCTCTGCCTGAAAGATCAAATTTTCCCGAGCCGGAAATTCCAATTGCCAGTTTGTCTGTATCAAGTTCCGCTTTACCGTTAACAACTCCGCTGATTCTTATGTTTAATGAATCGGAAATGATCTTATCATGCGCTATAAAATCAGACGCTCCTGAAACAGTCAATTGATTGAGTGCAGGTGTTGAAACTGTCAGCACAGGATGTTTTCTGCCGGTGAATCTGATGTTTCTTTTCGGGCGGACAATTAATTCACTGTTTATCACTTCTACAACATAATGTTCATAAAGATTTGGCTGAATTGCCAGTATTACAGTATTTGAAGGCGCTGAGTAATAATGTATTTCACAGTTGCCTTCTATTCTGATTTTGTTGTATTCGCTTACTGTGTATGTATAAGTCTCCTGATTTCCTGCCGCTGTCACTGTTTTTGTCGCGCAGCCCAAAAGCCACATGGCAATGATAACGGAGAATGACATCTTTATTATTACCACCGGCAAATTTATTTTCATAAATTCTTCCTTATTGTTGCTGTCTTTCCATAACATAAACGCGTTATGGAAAGACTTTTTCGATGCCAGTGTCCTGTAATATTCAAATGACACAATGAAAGTTAAGTTAATTCCTTATATAATAAGGAATTAACGCATATTGTTATATTTGTAAACGAATATTACAGGACACTAGTTGACCTTTCTTATACCTATCATTCCGCTTGTATTCAGGTTAAGGCTGGGAGAACCTTTGTATTCCACCGAGCCTGCGCCGTTTGCGTTAATGTTAAGTAAATCCGAGCTGTTTACTCCTGCGTATCCAACGCCTGCCATATTAACTGTCGCATCTCGAGATACAAGTAATAAAGCATTATAATTGCCTGCGCCGGATAATGTAATGTTGCTGACATCGGCTCTGCCGGATAATTCCAAATCTCCTGCACCTGACATAATAACAGTTAAGTTATTTACATCAAGTTCAGCTTTTCCGGACGTGGCTCCGTTTATGTTTAGAGTCAGCGAATCAGCAGTGATCTTATCATTTGCCGTAAAAACGCCCGCGCCGTCAATTGTTACCTGATTCAATACGGGCGCGTAAATGGTCAATAAAGGACCCTTATTCGGAGGACTGTAGGTGATTCTTCTTGTCGTTTTTACGATTAACTCTCCGTTAACAGCCTCAATCGAAAAATATTCCCTGACATTCGGCTGAATAAGCAGTGTAACAGTATTGGAGTCTCCGTTATAATAGCGGACTTCGCAAGTTCCTTCAATCTTTATTTTATTAAACGCGTCGGCATTAAACTCATATGTTTCTCTGTCACCGCTCGCCTGTATTGAATCGCCTAATGAAGAATCGCTTCCAATGTTGATGAAAACACAGCCTGAAAAAATCATGACAATTGATGTAATAATTGTCATGTAAATTACTGATGTTAGTTGCTTTTTCATAAATTAATTTTCCTTTCCATAAGTTTTGACGTCAGTACAAACAAACCTGCGGTTTCAAGCAGTGTAAGCGCGATTAAAAACGGTATCGCTATACCGATCACCGACGGTGTAATCATTATCATAAACAGATAACGCTGTACATGACTGAACGGAGCTATTAACAATTGTAATAAACTGGCGGCATACAAACATCCGCACGCTATAAGGAAAGCCAAAAAACCGGATGCCGGTATTTTAAACAGAAACGATTTTTTTGCCGTTACGCTGAACATTATTACCATCAATATAAAAATATATACGGCTATAAGCAGTATTGTTAACATGATAATGTATGTTACCATTTCCGGATTCTGCCTGGCAGCTTCCCATATTTGGCCCCAGATATTGCCGCCTGCCAGAATGAAAGACAGACAGACTTCTGTAAAGATAACATAAGCCATTGTTATTATATCCATCACTGTCATTGTTATGATACTTGCAAGCAATGTTTTCCACCGTGGAACAGGAGTCAATGCGTGAAGATAGCTTTCAGGAGATGAAAACATCCTCCGTCCTATGTGAATGTCACCTATGATGCACGCTGTCATCATTACAGCTATCGCAACACCGCCCAGCGAAACAGCCGTGATTATCGCAGGAACCGGAAGCAGTCCCAATGTTCCGAGTATTAAAAACACACCGTTCATTATAAAAATTACCGCGAATACAGGGCCCCTGAAATACAGCCCTGCCAAAAATGCGTATTTAAATTGAGCTTTCATTTACATCCTCCTTGGAATTTGGCCTGGCTTTAGACAGGTCATTATAACCGGAAACATCTGACAATTGATTATTGTCAGATGTAAATACCTCCAGATAAGCCTGTTCTACAGTTTTCCCTTTTTCTTCGCGAATGGTTTCGCTGTTGCCTGAAAACACTATTTTTCCTTTTGACAGAAAAAACACGCTGTCAAAAATCCGCTCTATATCTTTTACAAGATGCGTTGATACAAGAGTGGAAGAATCCTGCGGCTTCATCGCGATTATTGTATCTATTACGCGCATTTTTCCCACAGGGTCTATTCCGTCAAGCGGTTCATCGAGCAGATAAAGTTGAGTTTCACGGGAAAAAGTCAGACCAAGCACAAGCCGCTCTTTCATACCTTTGGAAAGCTTATTAACGTATTTATTTTGAACATTTTGCAATTCCAGAATACGCATAAGTTCATCAGCGCGTGACTGCGAATAGTCGCCGTACATTTCGCGGTAAAATGTGAACGCGTCGCGTACTTTCATCCATTGCGGAAAGGCAAGGGTGTCAGGGCAGAAACTGACAGTCTTTCTTGACTGTGGCCCGTGCGCTGCGTTCTGAAAATAACTAATTTTTCCGGCTGTCGGCTGAAGAAGGCCGGCGATGGTTTTTAACAGCGTTGTTTTTCCTGAGGCGTTGGGCCCCAATAATCCAGTGATTTGCCCTGCAGGTATAATCATATCCACACCCTGCAGAGCTTCACAGCCTCCGAAGTTTTTTTCAAGACCAGTGATTTCCAGGACATTCGATTCAGAAGTCACCGCCTTTTTAATTGATTCCATTTTTTTCTCCTTCTTTCATAAATAGTTCCAGACTTTTCAGGATTTCCCTGTCTGCGAACCCCAATGCCCGCATTTCTTCCGTAAAGCGGTTAAGAGAGTTAACCGCCAGTTCACGGCGCATTTTCTTAGTCATTTCCAAATCCTCCGTAAAAAAGTATCCGGTGCCTCTTTTGCCGTTTATCAGTCCGTCCCTTTCCATTTCCTGATAAACGCGCTGTATCGTGTTTGTATTCACCTGAAGCAGTGCGGATATTTCGCGGATAGATGGAATACGTTCTCCAGGCTTGATGTCTCCTCGGACAAACGCCTGACTGAACTGGAGAATTATCTGACGAAAAATCGGGCTCCGGTTATCAAACGCCAGTCTCCATTCTTCCCATGATGGCATACAATACCTCCATATGTGTACTATTATACTAGTACACTGGTATTGTGTTGTCAAGAGGTTTATAATAACAATTTAAATAATTTTATGGATGAATTATGCTTTTACTTTCTCTAAAAATCCATCCAGCACATCATCAATACCGGGACGGCCGATTTCCTGCAGGCTGTATTCCACTCTCGCGCAGGGTTTATCGATCTTTATTACCCGCTGAAGGTCAATAGGCGTTGCGATAATTACAGAGTCGCAATCGGTTTTTTCGATTGTAGCGGATAAATCTTTTGTCTGCTGATCTCCGTAACCCATTGCAGGCAATAACTTACCTATATCGGGATATATACGATATGTTTCAGCCAGTTTACCCGCCGCATAAGGACGGGGATCGATAATTTCCGCCGCGCCGAAACGTTTCGCGGCTACTATACCCGCTCCTATTTTCATTTCGCCATGCGTAAGGGTCGGGCCGTCTTCAATAACTAGCACGCGTTTGCCGCGAATTGCTTCGGGTTTGTCGACGCTTATGGCCGAAGCCGCGTCTATTACAACTGCTTTCGGGTTTACTTTTTCGATATTGTTTCTTACAGCCTGAATATTATTAAAATCCGCGCTGTCGATTTTATTTATAACTACTGCATCGGCAAGGCGTAGTGTCACCTCTCCCGGATAATAGGAAAGTTCATGTCCGGGGCGGTGAGGATCAACAACAGTAATCATCAAATCAGGTTTATAAAATGAAAAGTCGTTATTGCCTCCGTCCCATAAGATAACATCACAGCCGTTGGGATCGTTCTCCGCCGCGTGAAGGATCGCTTCATAATCCACTCCCGCGTATATAACATTCCCCCGCGCGATGTGGGGCTCGTATTCTTCCATCTCTTCTATTGTGCAGTTGTGTTTCGCGAGATCTTCAATTTTTGCGAAGCGCTGTACCTTTTGGGCTTCAAGGCTGCCGTACGGCATCGGGTGACGCACAGCGATTACTTTCTTGTTACGCGCAATCAGCGCTTCTGCGATACGGCGCGATGTCTGGCTTTTTCCGCAGCCTGTGCGAATAGCGCCGACTGCGATTACAGGCTTTGTGCTTTTGAGCATTGTGTCCTTATAGCCAAGCAGTTTAAAATCTGCGCCTGCTGCGTTTACTTTCGCGCTCAAACCCATAACAAAATTGTAGGGAACATCGCTGTATGAAAAGACACATTCATCGGCGTCAAGTTCCCTGATTAACTTTTCCAGCTCATCCTGCACGTATATTGGAATGCCTTGCGGATACAGGCTGCCTGTGAGAGACGCGGGATACTTTCGATCCGCAATGTTCGGAATCTGAGCAGCAGTAAAGGCAACTACATTGTAAGCGGTATTGCCGCGGTATAATGTGTTAAAATTATGAAAGTCCCTTCCGGCGGCACCTATAATAATGATTTTTCGCTTTGTCATTAATGAGCGCCTATTTTACCAGCAGTCTGTTCAGCCGTTTCACAAAATCAGCCGGGTCGTTCAGCTTCATGCCTTCCACCAAAAGCGCCTGATCGAATAACACGCTGGCTACATCCGCGATTTTCTCTTCATCGTCGATGTCTTTAAGGCCTGTAACAATCGGATGATCGCCGTTGACTTCCAGAATGGGTTTAACTTCTGTCATTGATGCCTGCCCCATTGCCTTCATCATCTGCGCCATTTGCATTGACGGATCGTTTTCGTCAGCGACAATACAGGACGGCGAATCATGCAGGCGGCGGGAAAGTTTTACGTCTTTTACGCGGTCTCCCAGCGCTTTTTTTATTTTTTCGATAACAGGTTTCGCTTCCTTCTCGGCGGCCTTGTCTTTCTTTTCACCTAACTCTTCATCAGCGCCCGCGCGGTTAACGGCTTTTAACTCCCA
>WQSQ01000018.1 GCA_009787775.1 Treponema sp. | reverse complement strand
CGGAAATCAGGGTTTTCAATCAGCATTTTGGCTACTTCATTTAAAACAAGATCGTTTAATGACCTTGCGTCCGCGTCAAGATTAACATTATATCTTGATATGTCGCCTGCGAATAAAATGTATTCAACCTGCGCTATCATCAGTCTGTTGATAACATCGATGTATTCGGTTCTTGTAATATATTCCTGACGCACAGTTTCAACTTCCCGCACCACTTCCACCTCACGTATCAGTTCCACCTCGCGGATTGATTCTACTTCACGGACAGTCTCATGAACTGTTTCTGTAGCTGTGTGACGGATAACTTCCTGTTTAAACGGAAATCTGTATCCGGCTGTAACAGCTGCGCCCAGAATAAAAGGAAAGCCGCCCCTGACAACAGGCTCAATATGCCATCTTGAGGACAGCGGAATTGTTATACCTAATGTAAGGTCGCCGAGTACGGATGATCTTGAATCCCTTACATCAAAACTCTCATAAGGCCCTTTTAACGCTCCCAGAAAACCAACGCCGCCCTGAACAAATATATTTAATGTTCTCCGCGGTTCTGCTTTCCCGACCGGAAAGCGCAGAAAATTCCAGCGAAGATAAAGCTGCGCTTCAAGGGCGATTATCCTGTCCGTACTTATACTAATTCCGTTTTTGCTTCCAATCATCAGATTGTACGGAAGCTCAAAGCGCGGTTCCAGAACAAGCCCGAGAGAAAAGCCGTCAACAAGAATATCATTAACACTGACACCGCCGTTCAAATACCAATATGTTAAATCCCTTATATTTGATTCTGTTTGAGCCTGTATCCCGTTTACCAGCAGAAGAAAAGTTATAGTAAAAAATACTAATCTCTTGTAGATCGCTTTGATTCTCATTAGAACATACCTTAAAAAAAATATATTTAAATTATAATATATAAACCGGAATTATCAAAAAAAATCTTTAATAATTTCCATAACGGAGCAGTTAATGTCAATTATTATGAAAAATGTTAATTTTTTCTGCGTCCGCTGCGAAGATTCATCGCAAGATTCACTTCCGCGGCGCTGATATTAAGGCGGTTGGCAATTTCTTCAGATGAAAGCCCTTCCTTTGCAAGATTATCAATGGTACTTCTGATTTGCATTTTTGAAGGAGTTTTGTTATCTTCTTTCGGAATATTGTTTTGATTGGCATAACTGTCTTCACCTGAAAAACGTAAAGCGGAGGAATTCACATCAGGCTGCGATTTAGAAGATACAGGAGTTGAACCGGATGAAGGAACAAAAGGAGGCTTGGCGGCATGATCCGGCTGAGCTAAAGCCGCGCGAATACCGAGTCCAAGGCTGGAATAAAGCGTCTCGTTTTTTTTTGCACCGGATTGTCTGTTGTTTTCGAATAATGAGAAATTTTCAAGTTCTCTTTCATAAACTGCTATACGTTTGTCTACATCATGCAGCAGTGTTTTAAGCTGATTTACCCTGTCTTCAATAAGCTGCGCGTCCCTGTCTGTTATTCTGTCAATATCATTAATAAGCTGGGCAAGTTCAAGCTTGCGATCCTCAAGCCCCGAAAATGTAGTGCGTTTTTTGATAAACCACCGCAGGTAAAAAAATATAATAAGGCAAAGAGCAAAACAGACGATTGAAACAATATTTAGAATATTCATTAATACTTCGTTTTAACTAAAGGCTGATATCAATACGTCTGCCGAGAGACGGATCGCTTATTACAGTGAGATCATTTTCTTCTGTTTCGTTCTTTTTATCATCAGGTTTTCTTTTACCGCCCTTTGCATTCCCATGGTTCTGCTTTTGATTATTATCGTTAATTTTCTCCGCGCCCTCACCTGTGTTCTGCGTTTCATTAACCTGATTTATTTGCTCATTGGCTTTGCGTTCTATTTCAACGCCCTGCATTAACTGCGCTATTGCCTGTCCTTCCCTCTGGGCAGACTGGGAACGGCCGACTTTATCAACCTGTGTAAATAATGTCTGAAGATCAATTGGAGCTATAGCCATCTAACCCCTTCTTGGCAAGCTCATCAGGTTCTTCATATTTGGTTACCCTGACAAGTCCGTTCTCCAGAATGAAGGTTACTGCTTTATATTCAGTTCGCACATCTTCCCTTACATCGCGTATTACTATCTTAACACCAGGCCATACCTTAGTAGACGCAGATACCTTGCCGCGTATCGTAATCTGATTCATGTATTCCTGAATTTTTTGAATACCTTCAAGCGCTTTGTTTAAGTCGGCTGTCAGAATTTGGCGGCGTTCCATCAATTCCTGCAAGTACGCCTCCTTGTCTTCCGGCAGGCTCTTACGCTGTTTTTTTGTATTGATTAATGTCTGCATATCAAGTTTAAGGCTATCTAGCTGATCTTCAGATGAGTACCTTATCGTCTGAAGCCGCTCCAGTTCAATCTTACTGTGAGGATCATAGCCTACTTCGCAGATTGTTTCGGTTCCGCTTGTGGAGTTTCCAAGAACTTTAGCGTTTATCTCTTCTCCCGCACGCAGGCGCCCTCCCATAATATTTGCACGTTTACCCATGCATACAATACTTTTAATTGCGTCAATATTTGAATTAATAATACCGTCAGAGACAACTACCATGTTCCCTACTTCTACATTCGCGTTTTCTATAAAGCGCGACCATAGAGATCTTCCGGCCCTTATCTTGCCGCCGCTTTTTCCGTTAATACCTTGATAAATAATTATATCACCTTCTGCATCCAGCTCAGCCTTTGATACGGTTCCCTTTACTTCAATATTGCCGGCGGCTTTTACAGAAAAACCGTCTTCAACATTTCCGGATATAACAACTGTTCCCAAAAAAATTATGTTTCCGGTCTTAAGGTTAACGTCTCCTTCAATGCTTAAAATCGGCTCAACATTGATCTTACCGCCCGCGAGTATTACCTGCCCGTTAATATCAGAAAGAATTGATTCACCGTCGTCTCCTACATGTACGTTTAATCCTATAGGAAGAGGGATATCGCTGCCGGATCTTGATGGAAGAATTCTTCCGGTAACAGTCTTTCCGTCAACTCCTTCCTCGGGCGGTATTTTTCTTGCAAGAACTTGATTTTGAACAACATTCTGTATGATGTTAAGTTCTTTAAAGTTCACTCTGCCGTTCGTTCCCTCTTTTAAGCGTATTTTGGTTTGATCTGTTTCAAAATTATATTGTATAAAAGCATCCCTTCCGTTGACAGGTTTTGACCCTTCGGCTAACTCAACTTTTTCCCTGTATACAGGTTTGTCTGACTGTCTGACGAGAGCCTCTTCAATTACACCGTGATATACCCTGTTCTGTACCATAAGGCTTTTATATGAATCAACATTTAAGTCAGCTCCGCCTTCGCCAGGAGGCACAACCGTTACATAAACCTTCATTTCGGCATCATCAACTTCGACAACTGCTGTACTGTCATTCACTGGACTGTGTTTAAACTCGGCAACTTTAATATAAACTCCGTCGGCTTCATTTATTATACGCTCAACCATATCATGATCTATATCTTCGATGTTCCTGTGATGAAGCTCCTGCATTGCATATGCTGAATATACTCTTCTTCCGTTGCCGACAGGAGGAATAACTTTCATGTACACTCCGTCCGGCTGGCATTGAACAAAAGCGTCTCCGTCTTTATCAGGAATGGCTGCCATATATTCATCTGCTTCTTCAAGGAGTTCTTCATGCGACTTTTTTTTCTTTTTAACACTAATGCGTTCATATGCGCGTATTACCCAGTCTTTTTTTCCGGCACCCATAAAACCTGCGGAACCTCTTTCAAGGATTTCATATTCAAGGCGGCGGATCGAAGTATCAAGAAGAGTCGCTGCTTCATTTACAGCCGCTTCCAGCGTGGGGCCGGAAGCATCTACGGATCGAACTGCTCTGTCATTCTCCAGATGCTGTTTAACAATTTCCTGCAACTGGACAAAATCAATCACGAGGGGAACCTCCTTTCATTACATTCCAGTCGGGTGAGGTTCACGAGGGGAACCTCCTTTCATTACATTCCAGCTGGGTACCGGAAGCTTTGCTGCATGAGAGGTTCATACGATACCTTTTCTTATATTCGTTAACTTTGATCTTAAATGCAGAACGGCTTTGGTATGAAGCTGCGAAACTCTTGATTCTGTTACCTGCAGCACCTGTCCTATATCCTTCAATGTTAAATCTTCGTAATAGTAAAGAACAAGAATTTTCTTTTCCTTGTCGGGAAGTTCATTTATTGCTTCGACAATGACGCGCCTTATTTCCTCGTTTACAACCATTACATCGGGATTTAAACTTGCAGGCGACTCAATGCTGTCTCCGATACTGACTTTATCATTATCATCGCCTGAGTACCATAAATCATTCAGGGAAATAATTGAAGTTCCGGATATCTTCTGAATGACCTTCATGTACTCGCCTTCATCAATACCCATGGCGCCGGCTATTTCCTGATCGGAAGCAGTTCTTCCAAGCTGTGCTTCAAGCGAGGAAATTGTCGCTTCTATCTCACGGGTTTTCTGCCTGACAGAACGCGGAACAAAATCGATTAACCGAAGTTCATCAAATATTGCGCCTCTAATGCGTGTAACGGCGTAGGTTTTAAACTTTACATTTTTATCTGGATCATACTTGTCAATCGCGTCAATAAGACCGAAAACACCGTAACCTACAAGATCGTCAAATTCCACATTATTCGGCATTCCGACTGCCACTTTCCCCGCGACATATTTTACCAAAGGGGCATATTGCTTAATAAAGGTTTCTCTTATCGCAGGATCCCGATTTTTACGGTACTGCTGCCAGAGTTCCTCTTCTGTTTTTTCTGTACTGGAAATATCGCCCTTTGGGCTCAATACGGTTCCCGGCATTTCCATACCTTTCCTTTGCTAATTTTTATTCAACAACGTACTAATACCCCTGGCAATATCTTTAGGTTGATAATCACCTTCAAAAGGTAGAGGTTTATTACCCGTGTTACGATCCTGTCCAATCCCCGCATTATCATCTGTAAAATATGGTGCCATTGAAGGCGCAGATGACATTGAAGGTATCTCTAAATCCGGCGAAGCTGACACGGCCGAAGATGCCTGCGATGCAGGAGTAGCCTCCGGAGCAGAAGAAAAAGCCCTGGCCATCATATCCAAATCCGGTAAACCTCCCAACCCGGAATCACCCCCAATGCCATGAGAAGATTGCGTATCTTCAAAAGATCTCGCTTCAGCCGACGGCACTCCGTTATTGGAAGAGAAGCTTTCAAAAACTGATGTCTCCTGAAACAGATCGCCCCGTCCCCCCTCTGCTGCATTATAGCTACTTTTATTCATTCGGTCTATAGCTTCTGACATAACTCCCGCCTCACCGTTGGAATTATCAAACCATAAGTCAGATGGCATTGTATTTACCTTTTGATCAGCTTTAGATCCCCTGGTTTTATAAACACCAGATATCAAATCATTAATATTACCCATTCCGTCAGAACCCTCCGGAATCTTATACAGTTCAGGTACAGCATATTCTCCGGTGCTGTCTAATGTAATATTTATATGTGAACCTAGCTGTTCATTATGTTGCGCTGCGGTTTCTTCATCGGAGGAAAAAATTTCCGGAAAAAAACGGTCTAATGTAAAGCGCAAACCAAAACCGATACCAAAAAACACTGCGGCAAAAATAAAACCTCTTAAAGCAACATAAAAAATGCTAACTCCGGAAAAAATGCCAAGCAAAACGGAAACTAATAATGCGAAAATTGACGCAGTCATACCCCATTTAAAAGTCTGCATTGTATTCTCCTTATTGCTATTTTAAGCAGTATTTGTTTCACCGAAAAAACGGCGCAGCATGCCGCCAAAACCGCGTGTAGCGATTGTTTTATTACGATCCATACGGTCTACAATGTGCTGAACGCAGATGCTAGCTTTGCATTTGGGATCCACCACCATAAAAGGTTTTTGGCGCAGAACAGCGTGAGGAACAGATGCGTCGTCATAAATGAATCCAAGATAATCAACCTTAAGGTTTAAAAACTGACCTGCAATATTAATCATCCTGTCAGCAACTCCTTTTGCCTGCGCGGCTCCTTTCGCGCGGTTAACGACAAGTTTAAGCCCCATATTGAGAGAATCATACTCTGTAGCGATTATTTTGATAATTCCGTACGCATCCGTAATAGCCGTAGGTTCAGGGGTTGTAATGATCACTGCGTCATCGGCGGCGGCAATAAAATCCAGAACATTGCTGGAAACACCGGCGCTTGTGTCTATAATAATAATATCCGCATTCGAAAGGCCTTCCAGTTCTGTGATAAAATCACGCCTATCCTCTTCGCCCATATTCGCAATCTGCGAAAAACCTGAAGCCCCCGCTACTATGGAAATACCGTATTCGGTTTCGACAAGAATCTCTCTAATCGTTTTTTGTTTTTTTATCACATGGTAGAGGTTATATTTTGGGATCATGTTAAGCATGACATTAACGTTCGCAAGGCCCAGATCTGCGTCCATTACAATTACTTTCTTTCCAAGCCTCGCAAAAGCCAGAGCCATATTAACAGAAAGATTCGTCTTTCCAACGCCGCCCTTGCCGGAAGTAACTGTTATTATACGGGCTTTCTCCGATGGTTTTATGCCGTTTTTTGCAGGCATAGTAGTTTTAACCGCCGAAGCCTGAAAACTTCGCCCCGCCGAATTCGCCTGGGGTTCTGCATTATCATTTTTCCGTTTCATAATTTCACGTAATTTTTCAGCTTGATCTTCCATAATTACCTCCGTATAGCGCAGCTGTCAGGCTGTGCAATTAAATTAAAAATGAAACGAAGTTTCATAATTACCTCCATTTGAATTGATCCGCTTCTCCCGAAGGAAACAATTTTTCCATTTTTTCACGGTTTACCTTAAAGCCCTCAAGATTGACAAGAAAATGCACAACGGATGCTCTTCTTATATCCTCCGGCAGATTCTGTCCTATTGTAATAAATGATATACTTTTTCTTTTTTCTGCAAGTGCGGAAATTATGTTGCCGACTGATGTTGTTTCATCCATTTTTGAAAGTATCACAGATTTGTAATTAAACGGTTCGAACTGGCGCATAATATCTTCGATATCTTTTGTTTTTACTGATGCAGCGATTACAAGATGAAACTCTGCGTTTCTGCCTGCTCCTTCAAGAATCTCTTTCATCTCTCCTATTTTGGAAGAATCCTTCGGACTCTTGCCGATTGTGTCAATTAGAAACAAATCTGTGCTGTCGCTGTGTAACGCGATTTCCTTTCTTAATTCCTGTTTGCTGTCGGCATAAGCAACAGGAATTTGCATAATGTTTCCGGTTTTTTCCAGCTGCTCTTTTGCGCAGATACGGAAATCGTCTATGGTAATCATTCTAACCTCAATTGCCGGTATCTCATCGGTACCGATTCCATAAATCGCCGCAAGCTTGGAAATTGTTGTCGTCTTGCCAACTCCAGTAGGACCGATAAGGGCCATGATTCTGGGTTTTCGCATAACAGGATCATCTTTATAAATATTAATGCTCTCTCCTATCCACTGAAGAAGATGATCCTGCACAAAATCAGGGTTATTAAGCTGATCATAAACTACTTCCTTTCTAAGCCTTTCGAGCATCATGGTAATATAATTTTCGGAAAAATCATTTAGTTTTAAAAGTTCCCTTGCGTGAACAAACGCCTTGTGATCGCCGTACTTAAGGCCGCCTGCCATACTTGTCTTATCAACTTTCTCCTTTAATTCATTAAGCGCGTCAAGAATCTGCCGCGCCTGTTCACCGCCTGTCTCGTTATGCTGAATGGCTGATTGCTTTGCGGCAGCAAGCACTTTCATTTTTTCTTCTTCCAGCCTTTGACCGGAAATATCTGCCCTGGTTATATGTTCACGAGTTAATGATTCACCGGCATACTGCCGCTGAACATCAGATGCGTACCATGCGGAAGGCATGCCAGGATGATAACCGCCTGCAGGAGACATTGGCGCGTATGATCTTGGTGTTGGTGAAAAATAAAATTCAACCTGAACACCTGGTTTAGAAAATAACCCCATAAAACCGCCGTATCTTATATCTTTTTGACTTAGAATGTGGAACGGCCGTTTGTATTTTTCTGCTATTTTCTGCATACAGTCATTTTTACTTTCACCTTGCTCAATAAATATTTCCATACTGCTTACATCTCCGTACCTGTTGATGCTGCTGCGGAAACGGCATTTACAGTTTCCTCAATTCTTATCATCCCTACAGCCTCAGGAATAATACTGGAAACAATTTCCGGAACAGATAAAACCGCTAAATCCGGTAATTCACGGTCTGTAGAGTTTTTTATAAGGAAACGAGCCTGTTCAGAACATAGAATAACGGGCATCCAGCCTTTCTCCTTAACAGCAGTTACAGCCCTGGAGACTGCCTTAATCCACGCTTTTTGAGTCGGAGGATCAAGAGCGCAGACAAGCCCGGAGGCAGTTTCGTATTTTGCATCAATGATTCTTTGTTCGACAGAAGGATCAACTGTCAATACACGAAGATGCCGGTCGTCATCCGCATACTGTTGACAGATTTGGCTTGCGAGAGCCTGGCGCGCTTTTTCTGTAAGGAACCAGATGTTCTTTGAGACAGGCGCGTAATCCGCAATTGCCTCAAGAATTGATACCATATTGCGTATAGACACCTTTTCACGCAGGAGACCGTGCAGTATTTTCTGAATTTCTGTTATACGCAATCCCTTGCCTTCGCGCAGCACTTCCTCCACTACAGCCGGGTACTCCTTGCGAAGGGTATCAAGGATAGCCTGAGTGTCCTGAAGTCCCAGAATATCCGCGGCATGGCGGCGGATAATTTCTGTTAAATGAGTCGCGATGATGGAAGGCGGATCTACCACAGTATAGCCTGCACGTTCGGCGTCATCCCTCTTATCATGCTCGATCCATGTAGCGGGAAGCCCGAACGCGGGGTCAACCGTTTTCTCTCCTTCCATCTCCTGAGTTACCATACCGGGGTTTATACACAGGAAATATCCAAGCCTGATTTTACCCCTGCCTGAATCAACACCTTTTATCTTAAAACAATATTCCGAAGGTTCAAGTATTGAGTTGTCGATGATGCGCACCTTGGGAATTACAAGACCAAGGTCATATGCGGACTGCCTCCTTACTCCCTGAATCCGCTCAAGAAGTTCCGCGCCTTTTTCCTTTTCAACTAACGGTACGAGCCCGTAGCCAAGTTCCAGCGAAAGCGGATCAAGGGGAACAACAGGGGAGAAATCAACAGGTTTTTCTTCTTTCTTATCTCTTGTCTTTGTCATCATCTGATTGAAATTTTCAACGCGCTTTTTAACACGCATTGTCCTGTATGCGTGATACGCTGTAATTCCTGCCATTGGGAGAAGCACATACCAGGGGAAACCAGGAAGCACTGAAAGGAAAACAAGCACGCCTGAGCAAATCCAGTAAACCAAGGGATCTCGCCCGAAAATTTGGTTAATCACCTGCTGGGAGAGAACGCCTGTCGCGGCGGCTCTTGTTACAACAATACCCATTGCGGTAGAAACCAAAAGCGCCGGAAGCTGCGTTACAAGACCGTCTCCTACCGCAAGGCTGATATAAGTGCTGAATACATCCGCTTCTCCGTACATAACAGACCCGATTATAAATCCGCCGAGCATTTCAACAATTATAATAAACACTCCAATTTTGACGTTACCTGAAATAAATTTGCTGGCACCGTCCATTGAACCGTAAAAATCGGATTCCTGCCGGATTTCTGCCTTTTGTTTTTTCGCCTCTTCTTCGGTTATCGACCCCTGGCTGTATTCGGTTTCAACAGCCATCATCTTTACCTGCATACTGTCTAATGTAAAACGGGCAGCAACTTCGGAAACGCGTGTGGCTCCCTTAGTTATTACAATTATCTGCACAGCGATAATAATGATGAAAATTATGAAGCCGACAACCAGTCCTTCTGTTCCTGATGAACCTACTACAAAGGTTGAGAACGCCCTTATCATCCTGCCGTCAAAGCGCGCTCCCTGAGTTAAAATTAGACGAGTAGAAGAAACATTGAGAGCCAGACTGAATATTGTAGAGACAAGCAGTAATGTCGGGAAAAGACTGAACTCCGTAGGTTTTTGCGTATAAAGTACGATGAGCAGAATTAAAAGAGAGAAAACAAGGTTCATAGCCATCAACGCGTCAAGAAGAACCGTAGGCATGGGAAATATAATCGCAACAACAATAGTAATTACCGCGACGGCTGGAAAACTGTCTTTTAAGAAATCTAAGATATTTCGTGAAGACGATCCCTGCGTACTTTGATCATCATCAGCCATGTATACCTCCCATAAAAAACTCCTTTAAAAATCGTTCATTTATTAAGCAACATTTTTTCTGCGCGCTTCGTTAAGGCGCCAGACCTTGCTTAAAATCATGGCAACTGTATTAAAGTATGCTTCGGGAATAATGTCCCCGACATCTGTCTCGCGGTACAGCGCCTGCGCAAGCGGTTTATTCTCAACAAGCGGTACCCCATGTTCCTGTGCAATCTCCCTTATCCTTGCGGCTATTGTATCGGCGCCGAGAGCGACAACGCGCGGACCTTCCATGCTTCTCTCATACTCTAACGCAACAGCAATGTGAGTCGGGTTTGTTATTACAACATCCGCTTTCGGCACTGTTGTGTGAATATTTTGCTTTAGCATTTCACGGAAACGGCTGCGAATTCTAGCTTGTATCATTGGATCCGCCTCGTACATCTTTTGTTCTTCTTTTATTTCATATTTTGTCATTTTATGCCTCTCGCGGAAACGCCAGCGCTGGAAGAAAAAGTCAATTATTCCAAGCACAAGCAGCAGCACCGCAACAACAAGAAGCATCCTCACTGCGATCCCGGCAACAATGACTAAACCTGTATAAAGGTCGGCTTTTTGCAGGTTCAGCAATTGCTGTATGTCAGAGCTGATAAACAAGAACGCGACAAATCCGATTATAATAATTTTCGCCAATGATTTGCCAAGATTGAAAAGCCCTTCCGAAGAAAATATTCGCCTGAAATATTGACCGAACTTTGGAAGTGTTTTGGAAAAATTGGGAACAAGAGGTTTTGTCGTAAACAGCCATCCGCCGAGTTGTACAATGTTGGAGAATATGGCGGACATAAATGCGATAATAAGTATGGGAGCTGCAAGCACCGCAAGGTATCTTAAAAAAACCACCATTATTAATCCGTCTTTTGTAGGATCCATTTCTAAAATCCGAAGAAAATAAAACCTAACCATTTCGGTACAGGTACGCAGCATTGAAGGCGCAAGAAAAATTAATAAAATCGCCGGCAACAACAAACCTATAGCTCCGACAAGTTCCTGGCTTTTTACTACCTGGCCTTCTTCGCGTAACCGTTTGAGTTTCTGCTCTGTCGGCTGTTCTGTTTTCCCCGGAGCGTCTTCGTCGTTATCGTCGGCAAACCACTGTAGGTCAATGAGGAACAATGGAGAATTATTTTTTTCTTTATTAGTCAGTTCATTGTTGCAGGTAATTAATTCACTTTTTATAATTATTAATTCGTCACTTTTAAATCGTGATTCTTCTTTTCTCATTAATACCGCCCTCCCGTTATCTGCCTGCCGATCTGAGTATAGAGGGTTTGAATATTGCTGAAACCCGAGTCAATAACACGGGAAAAGGCTTCAATCATAAAAGGAAGCGATGCCAAAAGAAGCACAAAGGCTGTTATTATTGAAATAGGAAATCCTTCCGAAAGAATGTTAATTTGCGGCGCTGCTTTGGATATTAGCCCGGTCGTAAGGGAAGTTAAAAACAAAGTGCCAAGTACAGGAAGAGCGATAACCATCGCGTCCATAAAAAGGCGCGAAAGACCGGAAACAACCATGGTCACAACAGGTTCTCTTCCGTCAATAAGGGAAATGATGTTAATTGTTTGAACCGACCTCCAAAAACCGCCGAGAAACAACTGATGAAAACCGCCAATAGTTACAAAAATCACCATGGAAACAAGATTGAAATATTGACCCATAAGCGGGTTTTCAATTTGAGCTACAGGATCAAATGTTTCCGATGCTCCAAAACCCATCTGCAACGAGAAAAACTGGCCTGCTGTAGAAAAAGCGGCAAAAATTATAGTCATGTAAAAACCCAGAATAATGCCTATTATCGCTTCTCCGGCTATAAGCAGCCCGAAACGCAGGTTAAATGTTTCATGGCGAAGATCGCTTAAAGTACCGCCGGGCAGCGTGACAATACCGTTAGGCGAATTTACAGCAAAATGGATTTCTGCAGTAGGAAGAACCGCAAAGGCTGCAAGCCCGGCAAGAGCAAACCTTGCAGCCATTGGAATTGAATCTGATGATAAAAGCGGTGCAGTCTGGATCATGGCAAAAGCGCGAGCAGCGATCAGCAGAAACACCGGCCCGAATGAGAGAATATTCTGTAACATCGCGTTTTCTACCATCTGATTGTTTCAATCGACTCCTTTATTTTACCCTTCGGTAAATGTCCAAACAGGATGAAGACAAACCACGAAGGCGAAATATTCGTGTCCATAAGTTCAGAAATATTAATTTCGTAATTTTTCTTTTCTTCGCTCTGCGCATCATTCCTGCCAGCGATAATGAATTTTTTCATAATACCCTCCCTTAAAAATCCTAATATAATCATCTGCACCGCTTCGCGGTGCATACTAGCACCCCCAGGCGCGTTACTCGGACTAAAGTCCCCGCGCGTTTCTCGTCTCATTGACATTTACTTAGCACCACGCGGTGCTAAATTATGTCATCTGCACTGCTTCGCAGTGCTTTTTCAGCGCGCCATATCCGGAATCCTGTTGAACAGCTCTGTTGTATAATTTCCAAGGTATGTGAACATTAAACCGCCGAAGATTGCGAGCATAACCAAAATCACTACCATTTTGGGCACAAATGTAAGCGTCTGTTCCTGAATGGATGTCGCTGCCTGCAGTATCGCAATAATCAGACCTACCGCTAATGCGGACAGCAAAAGAGGCGCCGCCATTATTAAGACCTGTAAAATACCTCCTCGTAAGAGTGTTACTATGTCGCCTATACTCATATCATCTCCTTACATAAATGAACGAACCAGCTGATTCGTTAAAAGCCCCCACCCGTCAACTAAAACAAAGAGTATTAATTTAAACGGCATGGATATCATTATGGGCGGAAGCATAATCATACCCATCGACATGAGAGCGCTTGCGACTACCATGTCGATAACTATAAAAGGAATAAAGAGTAATATTCCTATTTTGAAAGCTACCGTAAGCTCGTTCAGTATAAAAGCCGGAATTAAAACATAAGTGGGAACATCAGCCAATGTATTCGGCCGTTCGAGCTCTCTCATACTCATGAAAAGCCTTATATTATCTTCCGCGGTAGAACTGCCTGCCATCTGACGGTACATAAAAAGCCTTAAAGGAGCCTCCGCTTCCCTGTATGCGTTTTCTACAGAGAGTTCCCCTGCGGCAAGAGGCTGTACTGAATTAGTATAAATACTTGTAAATGTCGGCCACATGATAAAAACTGTCAGAAAGAGGGATATCCCAAGAATTACCTGATTTGGCGGAACCTGCTGCAGTGAAAGGGCGCGTTTAATAAAATCCAGAACAATGGATACGCGTAAAAAGCTTGTCATCAAAATGATAATGCTCGGCGCAAGCGAGAGTACTGTTAGCAGCAATAAAATCTGCAGTGAAAAAGCGACTTCCTGTCCGCTCTGGGGGTTTCTTACTGTAAGATCAATAAAAGGAATAACCGGTGTTCCCTGCGAATCAAGAATATCCATGGTTCCGCTGACTGACATTTCGGGAAACCATTCTTCTGCAGTACCCCAGTCCTGCGCACCAGCTGCGGTAGAAACAAGAAAAAACATGAACATTAAAGAATACTGCGAAGATTTTTTAATCATAGGCCTTTCAGCCTTTCGCGGCGTTTACGGATTTCATCAGCACCAGGAGTGTTTATCTTTGCAGAAACACCCGCGCGGCGAAGAAGCGACATAAAATCCGGGAAACGGCCCTGAACTGACTCAGCTGTTTTTCTGGAATCTTCCAGAAGCATCGCGTTTATTATATCCGGATCATTAATTTCACCTATCGGACTTACTCCGCCGTCGCACGATCCCAAAAGCCATGTCTTGGTTCCGACCGCAACTACATGCACATAACGGTTGGAACCAAGATGTGCGCTTGCAAGAATTTTCAAAAAGGGATCATTGCTGGGCGTTTGTTTTGAAGCGCGCTTAAAAAGAAAGACAACACCGTAGATTGCCGCAGCGGCCAGAACAAGAACAAGTATCATTCTGACTATAGCCCATGTATCCACGCCTGCAGGAGGCGCCACAGGCGCGGATCCTTCTCCAAACATCATGCTCTGCTCAGCTATCCTGCGAGCATCTTCTGCGGCAACATCCTGCGCTGAGATTGACTGTATTTGGATTAGTAGCCCTGCTGCAAAAAAGAGCAAGGCAAATTTAGGCACTTTCAGTTCTCCCCTCCCAAAGCAAACTGACTTCGATGAATTATATAATATTTTTAAATTTTTATTCAAGTAGGTAGGAAAAAAAATAAAAAAAATTATTAATCAGTAATTCACCAATATGGCATACTCAGAAAGCCTTGGATGCTGGAACAGCAGAAATTTATAAAAGGGTTTCGCGACGAGTCCGTTACTTCGTTTAGGCAACTGAAATTTATTTTGAATACTATAATTTATTATACATAATGATAATTAACGGACTTGGTAACACAACTATTTTTTTAGCAGCTATAGACGCACTAAAACTTTCTGAGTATACCATATTGCTGACTTGTTTACAGTATTTTAATTGTGCTTTTGAATAGTATCTATTATTAATTTTAGGCTTAATCGCCAATATGGCGGATATGTTAAAAATTATGGTTCCAGGAAAATATCGTCAGGCGTATTATCCTGAACAGTGCCGTCGGTTTGCAAAAAGTAATCTGCATATTTGTAATATACTACGCTGTCTTGATTTTCATCATTACCGGTAATATTTCCGCCTTCAAATGTTAAGCTGCTTTCCTCGTGACTTATATATACAGCGCTTCCATATTCAGCGTTGTTTTCGCGTATCTGGACAGACTCGCGTATAACAAGCTGCTGGTTTTCTCCTAAATATATCCCCGCGCCGTTTACCGCTGTATTATTACAGATAATTCCGCCTGATAAATCCGCTTTTCCTCCGCTAAGATAAACAGTTCCGTTTTCCCTGGCTGTATTTTCGATGAAACTGCCGCCGTCCATATTAAAGTTTACGCCGAGTAAAAAAACACCGCTGCCGTTATCGGCGGTGTTATTCTCAAAACGGGCATTACCGCTGACAGTAATTTCAGATTTATTTGCAAACACACCTCCTCCGTCTATTGCTGAATTGCTGCGGATAACAGAATTACCGTCAATGTTTAGCATATTTTCTTCATATAGATAGATGCCGCCTCCTTCAGTTGCAGCTGTATTATCTCCGATTAAACCGCCATTCATAAAAATAGTACTTTCCTTAAACGCATATATTCCGCCGCCCGCGCCCTCTTCTGTCCTGTTATTCCTGATAATCGCGTTATTGTTCATAATAAATATACTGGTATTTGAGATTGATAAACCGCCTCCTGAACTTCTGGAAACATTATTTTCTATAACTCCTCCGTCCATGGTAATAATGCTTCCTGATACAGATATTCCGCTTCCTGATTGTGCATAATTATTTTGAATTATAACAGGATCATTTATAAACAACTGTGAATTAAATAAAACGCAGATACCTCCGCCTGAATCGCGCTCTGTTCTGTTACCGCGAATAACCGTATCACCGCTTATAACCAGAACAGAAGAAACTACATTAATACCGCCGCCTGTGTTATTCTCAATAAACCCTCCGGATACAGTCGATTCTGAAACATTGTTTAAACTAACACCTCCGCCGAATTCAGCTGAGTTTCTGCGAATTGCCGAATTACCGCTTATTTCAACTAATGAGCTGTCAGCCGCATGGATTCCGCCGCCTCCCCAAACAGCAGTATTATTTTCGATAATTCCTCCTGTCATGATAACGCTGAAAGAACCCTGCTTCTCTCCGCGGGAAACATCGCTGAATGCGCCGTTAAGCAGAATTCCGGCTCCCCATTCCGCATTGTTTCCGCTTATTACAGCGCCGTCTTTAATAACAAGATCACCTGTTTGATGTACTATTATCCCGCCTCCGTTTAAACCTGCAGAATTACCGCGAATCAACGAACCAGAATCAAGAGTAACTGTATTATCTGTCATATAAATACCGCCGCCGCTTGACTGCGCATTGTTGTTTTGTATTAGAGTTCCTTTTCCAATAACAAATGAAGCGCCGTCCGCATAAATTCCGCCGCCGTGACGTGAGGCAAGTCCTTCTTCAATAATTCCTCCGCCAAAAATAAAATATGACGCTTTTCCGTTCAAATATAATCCCGCTCCGCGGACAGCGCGGTTTCCACGTATAGCCGTGTTATCTTTCATGGTGAAAGTTCCGTAATTTACATAAACACCGCCGCCGCCATTAGGATAATCCTCCGCTGACGACCTGTTTCCATTAACAAGCGCGCTGCCGCTCATCGTAAATATTCCGCCGCTAAGATATATTCCTCCGCCTGATAAAACAGCCTCATTGCCGCAAATTTCACCGCCTGTCATTAAAAAATCAGCAGGTATTCCGTCTATAGTACCCATAATTACGGCGCCGCCTGAACCCGAAGAAATGTTATTTTGTATAATTCCGCCTGACATCGCAAGAACGCTTGCACCAATATAAATGCCTCCTCCTGCATGCGCCGTGTTTCCGTTAATATCAGCGTTAATCAGTTCAAAATTAACTCTGGTTAATAAATGAATACCGCCGCCGTTCCTTGCTTTATTATTCTTTATAAGACACGAGTTAATTTTTATATTTGCTCCCAGATAAGCGAATATACCTCCGCCGCTTTGTGCGCTGTTATTTGAAATCTCCCCGCTGTTTATTACAAGAGATGATCCGTCTTTTTGAATATAAATACCGCCGCCCGAACCCCGTTCCGCTATATTATTGATAATCTTTCCGTCATCTATTCTTCCGCAGGCGCCGTCAAAAAGGAGTCCTCCTCCTGAGTTAACCGCTATATTGCCGCTTGCGTTTCCGTAAAAATCAACAGAAGAGCTTCCTCTGACAGCCAGTCCTCCTCCGTTTTCTGCTCTGTTGCCGGTGATGTTTCCGTATACAACAAGGCCTCCCTGATCAATACAGACACCGCCGCCAAATCCGCCTTCATTATCGCGAATCACAGAGTCATGTCCCAGGACAAGACGGCCGTTTAATACATACGCTCCTGCGCCGATACCGGACACTCCGTTTTTTAATGTGATGTTTTCCAGTATTACCATGTTTCCGTCATCAATATAAAGCGCGCGGTTTCTCCTACCGGCATCAATAACATTCTCTGTTCCCAAACCGCGAAGTATAATCTCGGGGTACGCATTAACGCCCTGAACCGAAACCATTGCATAAACCTGTATATCAGAGCCGTAGTTTACAACTGTACCGTCAATATTTATTATCGCAGTATCAAACCTTTCATTTGCGTAGGCGTTTCGCACTAAACTTAACGCCCGCTGTACAGAAGAAAGTGGCTGCATCATTGTTCCTGTGTTTCTGTCATTTCCCTCTATTACCGCGCCTATACCTGCTACATACCAGACCTGTGAAGTGTTTGCATACAGGAGAGGAGTAAATATAAACATTGACAAAACACAAAAGAGCAATGAGGGTTTAACGTAATGATCTTCGGTACCTTTCTGCAATATCATTTATACTAGTTTTTTTATTAAGGTATGTAAAGATGAACGAACACTGTGAACCTTCTCTATGTAAAGACAAGCTCCAATGTTTTTATTTCATAAGGCAGCAGTGTAATAATAAACTCATTGGTATTTGATGCAATTTTAGTTTTACGGTTTTCAAGACAATCCGTCACATAAATACCTATAGCAGTTTGGCACAATGTGATTACAGTCTTTGTGCGGATGTTCTCAAACTCGTACATCCTTACGATGATACTTTCGCTGTCCTCCGCTTTCTTTATTGTCTCAACCATAACGTTTTTACAGTCTGTTCTGATAAATGATCGTACAGGCTGTAAACTGCTATTATGGGAAAGTTTTACTCTTGTATAAACCGGAACATTAAGGCAGTATGCGTTTTTTACTGTACCGCCTTCCCGCCATGATCCCATATGGGGCAGCAGAGAATATGTGAAAAAGTGTTCTTCCCTGTCTGTTTCCGGATTTGGCACTATGCCGGATTTAATCAGCGTAAGTGATATTATGCCGTCATGAATATCGTGACCGTATTTGCAATCATTCAAAAGGCTGACTCCGTAATTTCCTTCGGACAGATCTGCCCATTTGTGCGCGCATGTTTCAAAACGCGCTTCATCCCAGCTTGTATTGCAGACAGCAGGCCGCGTTACATTGCCGAACTGGATGTCATATGTTGCCTCCGGCGTTTTGATATCAGTATGAAAATGCGTTCTAAGAAGGAGTTGGCTTTGCTGCCAATCCGCGTAGCTCTCAAAATCAATACGGGGGATATCAGTATAAAAATAAATCTTTTGCCGAATAACACTTTTTAGAAACCTGCGCTCAACCAGAAGCGCAGCTCTTACAGGCCCTTTTTCAATCCATTCAACGCAGACAGTATCGTCCAATAGCCAGCTTTTTTCAGTGTAATAAATATCAATATCCCAGTTATCGTAATTCATCGGCTTATCTTCATATACGCGCAATTCATTGCCGATCTTTCTGTCTGCATTTTGCGGCGAAGCCTGCAGAACATCACGGAAGGCTTCTTTAAAGAATAGTTTTGTAATAAAACCATCTTTATCAAATTCTGCTGAATAAAAGGGTGTGTCAATTTTTAGGCCGTCAATTAATATCGGGTTTGTTGTTCCAGCAAATGCACTGAAAGAGAGGCTTCCGGAATTACCAAAGTGTATCCCCAAAAAGCCCTTAGCAGGTATATCAGAAATATACGCAATAATGCTGCCGTCAGCGGTTTTTTGGCAAATATGTGTTTTCCCGTTGTTAACAAGCGATTGTGCATTAATATCACCGGGTATCTGCACAATGTCGCTGCGCAGGAATCCTAATGTATTTAAAATAAATAAATCACCTGCGGTTTTATCAGCTAATACATTCAAGCGTTCATTTATCAGTATTGACGCATGTTCATGCAGTTCCGCGTATTCGCGTTTTGTTACATCATAAACTTCCTTTATTGAAGAACCAGGCAGGATATCATGAAATTGGTTTAACAAAAGAGTTTCCCACATTTCATCCAACGCCGGTTTTGGATAGGGTAAATCATTCGCGAGGACGGAGATAAACTCCAAATCCTGCAGAAGAAATTCGCATTTGCGGTTTGAACGTTTATTCCTTGCCATCGAAGTATATGTACCGCGATGATACTCGAAATACAATTCTCCCGTCCATTTTGGCAGTTTTTTGTTATCTTTTAATTTCTCGTATAATTCATCAAAATACTGTCTTGCCGTTGCAAAACGAACAGAAGGCGCGGCTTTTGCTCCGTTTGAAAGACGCAGTCCTGTTTCAATCATTTCCCGTGTCGGGCCGCCGCCTCCGTCCCCGTATCCATACGCGATCAATACGTCGTTATTTAATTCCTTTTGCTGGTACCGTTCCCAAGCGCCCATAACTTCATTTGGGCACAGATTTCCGTTATATGTTGTAAAATACTGCTCCATGGGGTCTTTTGCCCCCGTAGTGGTAATCATATGGGTAAAGACTTCGCTGCCGTCCGTTCCGCGCCACCAAAATGTATCATAAGGCATCCGGTTAAATTGATTCCAGCTGAGTTTTGTTGTCATGAAATAATCAATACCGCATAACTTCATTATTTGAGGTAAAGCCGCGCTGTAACCGAAAACATCCGGAAGCCATAAAATTCTGCTGTCTATGCCAAACTCTTCCTTGAAGAACCGCTTTCCGTACAGGAACTGTCTGACAAGCGATTCACCGGAAGTAAGATTACAATCAGCTTCCAGCCACATGCCGCCTTCTGCTTCCCACCGGCCTTCAGCCGCACATTCCCTGATGCGTTTGTATAAAAGCGGCTGGTGTTCTTTTACAAACTTGTACAACTGCGGCTGGCTGGACATAAAAATAAAATCAGGATATTCATCTATGTATCTTAACGCAGTGGCAAAACTGCGCACAGCTTTCTGTCTTGTTTGAGCGACAGTCCACCACCATGCTACATCTATATGAGTATGACCTACGCATGTTGCGGTTATTTTATTAATATCAGAGAACTTTGTATAAACTTCTTCTTTAACAATATGAAACGCCTTCTCCAAAGAGGCGTAAAATGTTTCTGAATGCGGTTCCCGCAGATCAATCGCGTTGATAACTTTTTCAGCGGCAGTTTCCAGTTCTATCTGTGTTTTGTTATTTTCCGCTGTTCCCGCTGACTGCGAAAGCCGTTTGATTATACCCAAAACCGTATTTAAATCATAATAAAGCCTCATAACATCAGGCGATACCTGCACTGCTTTTGCCGTCAGTTCAATTTCGCTTAATTCACTGCCTGTGAAACCCTGCAGGTCAATCCTGTATGAATCGCCGGCTTTTGCGTTCTCTGTTACAAAAATATCCTTGTGATTTACATCCAGTCCGCATGCCGCGCTGCCGTTAATAAACAGCAGAAATTGCGGATTTCTGGCATCCCACCCCTGAGCCTGTGTATAAAAATTAAAGGAAAGCGGTTTACCGCCAAAGCTTTGCGGTACTGTAAAAATAACAGAAAACCAGCTGTTCCGGTTCCTGCCTGTCCACTTTTCAGAGCCTGTCTCAAACTCCTGCCATGATTCACAGGCATTGTCCGCTTCTTCGCATGACCAGTAAAGCCCGTCTTTCATTTTCCAGCCCTTAATATCTGCGCTCTGAACTGTTGTTAGCTGCAAAAGTTCTCTGCAATAAACCTGCGCCCTTTCTTTTCTGTATCGCATAACATTTTTCCTTATTTAATTATTGTTTGGTATTATTTTATAACAAAACACAGGGCAAGAGATAGTATTTATTTACTTTCAGGGCAAGCATTATTAAATTAAAATTCAGGAGAGTAACAGATTGCTGCAAAAATGTTTGAAAAGCAGAGACGGGAAAACAGCGCGTTTTACGACGCGGCACAGAACTACCCTGGCGCTGACTGTAATGATGCTGCCGGGAGCGATATGGCTTTTGCTTCTCCGTTATTTACCCATGGCGGGAATTGTAATCGCATTTAAGGACTACCGGCCTTATGCCCCGAATCCCGCATTAATAAACAACATCATCCACAGCAAATGGGTAGGGTTCGCCAACTTTAAATTTCTCTTCGCTTCCACCGATGCCATACGGATGATCCGCAACACCATTGTTTATAACGGAATCTGGATAGTTCTTACGATGGTTATTTCACTGGCATTCGCCATTATGCTTTCTGAATTAACAAAAAAGTATGCAGCAAAAATATATCAAACCATAATGTTTTTTCCGTACTTCCTGAGCTGGATTGTTGTCAGTTATTTTGTGTACGCTTTCCTTGCGCCTGGTTACGGCATGTTGTCCTTTGCAAGGGACTGGTACAACAATCCCTCAGGCTGGCCTGTCATACTGACCGTTACCCACCTTTGGAAAATAGTCGGGTATTCCTGCATCCTGTATTTGGCGGCCATTACGGGAATTGATCACCAGCAATATGAGGCGGCAAGCATAGACGGAGCAGGTAAATGGCAGCAGATTTGGCATGTGACAATACCCTGCATAAGAAATATGATTGTTATTCTTTTTATCATGAATGTCGGGCGTATTTTCAACGCTGACTTTGGATTGTTCTTTAATGTACCAAGAGATGCAGGTCCCCTTTATCCGGCGACAATGGTTATAGACACGTATGCTTACAGGGCGCTTCAGGGTATGGGAAACATAGGAATGAGCACCGCGGTAGGACTTTTGCAAAATACTGTCGGATTCATTTTAATCATGCTGACAAACGCGATTGTACGCAGAGTTGACAGGGACAGCGCGCTGTTATAGGGAAAAAATACAATGAATCAATGGAACGAATTAACAAAAATACTGACTATTGTAGTTGCGGCGGTAATAGTGCTTGCGGTATTTCTGGCAAGCAGCAGAAGAAACACATACAAGCTATTAAACGCAATAAGTCTGCCTGCTGAAATAACATTGCACGTTATTATCGCATTATTTGCCTTAAGCTGCGTCATTCCCTTTATTTTTGTAATAATAATCTCTTTTTCCAGCCAGGAAAGCCTGGTTTCAATCGGCTACTCGTTTTTCCCGGCAAGCTGGTCAACGAGGTCTTACGAGGCTGCGTTTAAGTTAGGCGCAACGTTATGGCGGAGCTATTTTAACAGTTTTGTAGTTACGTCCGCCGGCACATCCCTTGCGGTACTGATATGTATAATGTATTCATACGGCCTCTTCAGGAAAGATTACAGATTCCGCGGCTTTTTCGCATTCTTTGCCTTCTTTACCATGATATTCTCAGGCGGTCTTGCCCCCTTTGTAGTAGTTTCCCGAAACCTGCTCGGCCTTACAGACAATTATGCAGCCCTGATTGTTCCAATGCTGGTAAACCCTTTTAACTTTATTATCATGAGGACATATTATAAAACCTCCATTCCTGAATCCATAATCGAAGCGGCGCGGATAGACGGAAGCGGCGAATTCCGCACTCTTTTTTCCATTGTCGTTCCGATAGCCAAACCAGGTATTGCTACTATCGCTTTACTGAACGCCGTAGCTTACTGGAACGACTGGTATCATTCCCTTTTGTTTATAAGGGACAGGACTTTATACCCGCTGCAATACCTGTTGATGGAGATGCAGCGCAATATTGAATTTATAACCCGAAACAGCGCCATGTTAAGCGCCGGTACATTTACATTCAGCGATCTGCCCACAGAAGGACTGCGTATGGCTTTATGCGCTTTTATTGTTATACCGATAGCCTTTGCGTATCCGTTTTTTCAGCGGTACATAATCTCCGGCCTTACACTCGGCGCTGTCAAGGAATGAGGGTTATAAATTAGCTTTTTCAAAGACGCGGGCCTTCGGTTCCAAAGCTTTGAAAAAAAACCAAATAATTTATTTTTATGGAGGAAATGAAATGAAGAAAGGAAATACCGTAAAAAGTATTTTGGCAGTAATGCTCTGCGCAGTATTATCGCTCGCAGTGTTTTCGGCGTGCACCAAAACCGCCGAAGGCCCTGCAAGAGTTACGATTTATTTTTTGGGCGCAAGTGTTTCACAGGATGCTGATGTTATCGCGGCGGCTAACGCACGTCTTGGACAATTGGGTTTAAACATAACGATTAACCCGATCTGGGGTGACTGGGGAGCCGGAGAGCGGATGCAAAACGTTTTGGATACAGCAGACACAAGCGTCGATATTGTGTTCACCTGTTCCTGGGCGAACAACTATGTTCCTAACGCATTGAAAGGAAACCTGCTGCGTTTGGATGATCCTAAAAACAATCTTTTGGATAAATACGGCGAGGATGTTAAAGCCGCGATTCCCCAGTTTCTATGGGACGGCTTTAAGGTTAATGCAGGCAATGGCCCCGGCATTTACGCAGTCCCAGGATACAAGGATTACGCGCAGCTTTATACATGGGATATCAATAATACGCGTCTTGCCGAGCTTGGCTATGACATTAACAGCTTTAACTGGGAAGGCAATGTAATCTTTGACCCAAGATTTGAAGAAATCCTGGCAGCTGCAAAAAGAAGATACGGCGCCAATTTCTATCCTTTGATGCCCGAGAAAGACAACTTTATCAGAATGATGACAAGCAACGACGGAGACATGACCGGACTAACGTTAATAGGCTTCCCATTTGATCCGTATAATCCCGCACTTCCGCGCGACATCTCCGTTTCCTTAATCTATGAAGACCCCCAAATAATGCGCGTTCTTGACAAGCTTCATGAGTTTTTCCAAAAAGGTTATATTGACCCGCGCGTCGCCCTGCGCGATGACGCCGGCCCCGGCGGCGCAATAGAAGCGGGCAATTATCTTTTTAATGTAAGAGTTTATGCCCACGGCTTTGAAGCTGTCGCTTCCAATGAGCGCGGCATAGACGCAAGATTTGTGCCTATCTCAAAGCCGATAGTATCTACAATGCCTGTTCAGGGCTCAGGATTCGGTATATCGATCTATTCCAAAAACAAGGAAGCGTCCATGCAATTCATTAATGCGTGGTACACAGACAAGGAATTGGCTACCATTATGTGTTACGGTGTCGAAGGGACTCATTACAGAAAGAATTCCAACGGAACAATCACCATCAATACAGATACGCGCGCTTTTTTCCAGACATGGCGCAACGGTATGGGAAATATCTTTATTCTGCCCCCGCAGGATGTTGAAGGCCCTGCCTACTTTGATGAATTCAGAGCGTACAATGACGCAGGTATTGGAACCAATTTCCTCGGTTTTACATTCGATCCTGTAAAAGTACAGAACGAAATGGCAGCGCTAAGGAACGTAAGGGACGAATATATCAGTTCCATTTCAACAGGCAATGTTAACCCAAGAACCGCAGTCCCTGTGTTTATCGACAGGCTCTACGCCAACGGAATGCAGAGAGTACTGGATGAAATAAACACACAATTGCGCGTGTTTTATATCGGCAGAAGATAAAGGGCGATATTAAAGAAAGAGCTGCTGCGGACAGTCAAGGCGGCAGCTCTTTCTCTTTCTGCCTAACGCAGTCCGGGCTATAAAAGCACACAATTACAGCATATCTTTTATTTGAAACAGTGTCTGAGTGGCTCTCCAATATCAGGGTATAGTGGTGTTATATTTTAGTCTAAAATAATGAATCACTATAGCTTATAGTGATGTACTACTATAGACTGTAGTGATATTTCACTATAGACTGTAGTGAAATGTCACTATAGGCTATAGTGAATGATCACTTTAGTCTATAGTGATTATTCACTTTAATCTAAAGTGATAACCTCATACACATTGGGTTTAGCAAAAAAACCAGCTTATGATAGACAGCTTTTCCAATGCGTTTCCCCAAGCCAGCATAGCCTTGAAAAACGCCATTTTATTAGTTTTTTACGTTACATGAACTAGAACATATTGACAAAATATCATTAATTTAATAATTTATCGTTTACAATAACATAAGTCAGCTGAATGTGTACGTTTGGCAGGCTTGTTCTGAACCCAACCGGGTTTTGGAGCAGGCTCAGTTGTGGTAGTTTGAGGGGGTATACGGCGCCTCAACAGCAATGCCGGAAGTAAGATTAAGGAGAAAGTATGGAATCAAAATTTTCTGGAGGAGTCTTGCCTATTTTTCTGTTTTGTCTCTGGGCGCCGCCTCTTTTAGCAATTACAATCGGTTTAGCATCGCCTTTTATCGCATGCACAGCAGTAAGATGGGTCTGTAATAATTCAGTAATTAGCGGGAAAAAATACGCATTTAAGGGAACAGCTACCGCGTTATTCGGACGCTGGATTTTGTGGTTTATCCTGACAATAATCACGCTTGGTATTTACAGTTTCTGGTACATGAGGAATATGCTCAGATGGTTTATTGAAAACTTAGAAGTGATTAATTGAACTTTTTTGACTGATGTTTTGGAATAACAGGGAGAACACGGCAGCACAGGTTTTTATATTCCGGAGGTAACAAAGATGAACGATTTAATCAGAAACAGACGGAGTATCAGAAAGTATAACCCTGGGAAAAAAGTAACCAAAGAACAGATAAATCAGTTACTGGAAGCGGCGATGCTCTCTCCTTCGGCCTGCAATTCGCGTCCGTGGGAGTTTATCGCCGTAACAAACCGCGGTATACTTGATGAAATAACGCGCATTCATCCGTACGCGCAAATGTGCAAAACCGCGGCAGCCGCGGTAATTGTTGTTGCGGTTCCGCAGACCGGAACGCCGGAAGGCTATTTCGCGCAGGACTGCGCGGCGGCAACGGAAAATATCCTTATCGAAGCTGTCTCTCTGGGGCTTGGCACATGCTGGTGCGGGGTGTATCCGAGAGAAGAGCGTATAGAACCTTTCCGCGCTTTATTTAAAATAGCAGAACCCAAAATCCCGTTTAATGTCATCGCAGTAGGCTTCCCTGATGAAATGCCGGAATCAAGAGGTTTTTTCGATGAAGCGAAAGTAACGTACATCGAGTGAATAAAATTATATACCTCCCATGTTTTGAATATATTAAATCTGATATACTCTAAAAATCGCAGTAAAAGCTGAGATGACAGAAAAGTCCAGGAAAACAACTGCAAAGAAGCAGAAAAAGAAAGAATAATGCCGTTAACATGGAATGAAATCAGATTAAGAGCCTCACAATTTAGCGAAGAATGGAAAGAAAAAGCAATTACCGCAGTTGAAAAATCAGACTCTTATGATTTTATGACAGATTTTTTTAACGTCTTCGGAGTTTCCCGAAAACGAGTTGCCGTATTGGAAAGCCGCGTAAATATAGGTGCAGAAAAAGATTTGTTCGGTGAGAACATTTCTGAAAAAAAAGGTTACATGGATCTATTCTATAAAGGCAACATCATTATAGAAATGAAGTCTCCCGGAAAAGATAAAACAAAAGCATATTTACAGGCAAAAGAATACGCGGAAAATTTAAATGATAAAGACCTCCCTAATTGTATTCTTATTTCCGATTTTATTTCTTTTGATTATTATTATTTGGATGAAAATAAAAATCCGGAAACTTTTTTATTAGAAGATTTACCTAATAAAGTTGAGTTATTTAGTTTTCTGGCAGGTTACAAAGACATTGAGTATAAAGCAGTTAATCCGGTAGATATAGAGGCCGCTGAACACATGGGGGAACTGCATGACGCGTTAAAGGAAAATAATTATACAGGGCATGAACTTGAAATGTATCTTGTAAGATTATTGTTCTGTCTGTTTGCCGATGATTCAGGCATATTTGATGAAAAGAAACTGTTTTTTAAATATATTTCAGATACCAAAGAAGACGGCTCCAATTTAGCGCAGGAATTGGGTTTATTGTTTGAAATGCTGAATAAACCTTTTGAAGACAGACAGAAAAACATAAAGGAAGTATTTAAAAAGTTTCCGTATGTAAACGGCGGATTATTTGAAGAAAGATTGTCAACAGCCGCATTTAATTCCAAAATGCGCACAACATTATTAAATTGCTGTAAATTGGATTGGAGTAAAATTAAACCTGAAATATTCGGCGCGATGTTTCAAAGCATTAAAGATAAAGAAGCAAGAAGGGAATTAGGCGAACATTACACAAGCGAAACAAATATATTAAAAGTTATTAAACCTTTATTTTTAGATGACTTATGGAATGAATTTATCAATATAAAATCTTTATCAAAAGCATTAAGAATACAAAGATTATTGGATTTTCATACAAAATTACAAAGCCTGAAGTTCCTGGACCCCGCCTGCGGCTGCGGCAATTTCCTGGTCGTAAGTTACCGCGAATTACGTCTGCTTGAGATTGAAGTATTGTCAGAATATTTACAAAATCAAAAAGTACTGGATATAGAGTTAATGGTTAGAGTAAATGTTGATCAGTTTTATGGCATAGAAATTGTAGAATTCCCTGCGCAAATAGCAAAGGCGGCATTATGGCTGATGGATCATTTAATGAATACAATTGCCTCTGAAAAATTCGGTAAATACATAGCTCGTATTCCTTTGACATCTGCGCCAAATATAGTTATAGGCAATGCTCATACAATTGATTGGGAAAATATTATACCAAAAAATGAATTGTGCTATATTTTTGGTAATCCTCCTTTTGTTGGTTTATCATTGAGGACTCCGGAACAAAAAAAAGATATGGAAAGAGTTTTTTCTGACAATGAACGTGCAGGACGCCTGGATTACGTTGCCGCATGGTATAAAAAGGCTGCTGGTTATATAAATGGCACCCCAATAGAAGTATCTTTTGTATCTACAAATTCAATAACTCAGGGTGAACAAGTCCCTGTTTTATGGGGTGATTTATTGGGTAAAAATGGCATTTATATTAATTTTGCATATAAAACATTTGTGTGGAAAAATGAAGCAAAAGGCAAAGCAGCCGTACATTGCGTAATAATCGGATTTTCAAGGGTTGAAAGAAAAAATAAATATATTTATGAATACTTTAATACCAATAAGTTATCAGTTTATAAAGCAGAAAATATAAATGGTTATTTAATAGATTTTGATAATATTTTTATTCAATTAAGGGGAAAAGCAAAAGAAAATTTTCCAAAGTTAATACAAGGAAGCAAACCATGGGATGGCGGATATTTAATATTATCGGAAAATGAAAAAGATGATTTGATAAAAAAATATCCTGCCGCCGGTGATTTTATTAAAAGATTTGTAGGTTCCGAAGAATTTATCAATGGAGGAAAAAGATATTGCCTATGGCTTGTCGATGTAGAACCGTCAAAATACCGCAATATACCTGAGATTATTAAAAGACTGGAGGGAGTTAAAAAGATACGCCTGGAAACAAAAACATTAGCTGTTCAAAAGCAGGCTGGTATTCCTATGCTCTTTTCTCAAATAAGGCAGCCAAAAACAAATTACCTTCTTATACCGGAAACATCATCGGAAAAAAGGAAATATATACCTATAGGTTTCATGCCGCCGGATAATATAGCCAGCAATGCAACCTTGGTAGCTGAAAATGCGGGTTTATTCCATTTTGGCGTATTAACGTCCTCAATGCATATGGTATGGATGTTTTTTGTTAGCGGAAGATTGGAATCACGTTATCGTTATTCACCGTCAGTATATACTAATTTCCCATGGTGCCGCCCTGCAGAAAAACAGAGAATAACAATAGAGCAGCTGGCGCAGAAAGTATTAAATATACGTGATAAATTTCCCAATTCCAGCCTTGCAGACCTGTACGATCCTTTAACAATGCCGCCTGAATTATTAAAAGCGCATCAAAAACTTGATAAGTCAGTTGAAAAAGCCTATGGCAAAGAATTTACCAGTGATACAGAACGTATAACACATTTATTTTATTTATATCAAAAAGAAACAGAGGGCTTATTGGTACAAAAACCAAAAAGAAGAAAATCTTAATTTTTTCATATATAGCACATAAATACATTCCTGGTAAACCGGTGTGAATTTCCCATGCCGCAGCTGCTGGCCGCCGGCGAGGTTTTGTGTATCAGCTCTGATAATTGGCTGCTGAAGTGTATTGTGAAAAACCAGCCTCTGTTGTACCATGTTCTATCAGGAGAGTAATAATGAAAATGGAAATTCGGTACGCTGAGCACCCAAAGGATATGCTTCATTATAACACTGAGAAACTGCGGGAACATTTTCTTTTTGAAAATGTGTTCATTAAAGACGAGATAAGCCTTTGTTATACGCACAGCGACAGGGTTGTATTCGGCGGGGCATTCCCTGACAATAAACCTCTGCGCATGGAAGGGGGCAAGGATTTCGGCAGCGATGTATTTCTTGACAGAAGAGAACTTGGAGTTATTTGCATCGCTGGAGAAGGAAAAATCTCCGCTGACGGAACTGAATATAAAATGAAAAAAGGAGACGGTCTTTATATCGGCAAGGGTGTTAAAGACGTAATCTTCTCATCAGAAAATAAAAATAATCCGCCCAAGTTCTACCTTGCAAGCGCTCCGGCACACACAAATTACCCTGCGGTTTTTATCCCGATAGAAAAAGCAAATCCGCGCAAACTGGGAGAGGCTGCAACTGTCAATGTGCGCACAATTTATCAATATGTACATCCCGCTGTCTGCAAGAGCTGCCAGCTTGTTATGGGCATGACAGTACTGGAAGAAGGCTCCGTTTGGAATACAATGCCGTGCCATACCCACGAACGGAGAATGGAAGTTTATTTTTACTTTGATATCCAAAAGGGGGGAATTGTTTTTCATATGCACGGCCAGCCGAACGAAACCCGCCATATTGTTATGAATAACGAACAGTCGGTAATTTCTCCCTCATGGTCAATCCATTCAGGAGTCGGAACAGGCGCTTATACATTTATCTGGGCGATGGCCGGAGAGAACCAAACCTTTGACGACATGGATACACTGGTTACAACAGAGTTAAAATAAGGAGACAATATGAATAACGATTTATTTTCGCTTAACGGTAAAATAGCCTGGGTAACAGGCGCTTCCTACGGCATCGGTTACGCGATTGCGACAGCGCTACATAAAGCGGGAGCTGTCATTGTATTTAATGACATAGGACAGGAGCAGCTTGATAAAGGGCTTGCTTCCTATAAAGCAGACGGAATTAAGGCGCATGGTTATGTATGCGATGTAACAGATGAAAAGGCGGTAAATGAGACAGCCGCGAAAATTGAGAAAGAAGTCGGAGCCGTTGACATTCTTGTGAATAACGCAGGAATTATAAAGCGCATACCAATGACGGATATGAGCGCACAAGAATTCCGTCAGGTTATTGATGTTGATCTTAACGCGCCGTTTATTGTGGCAAAAGCCGTCATCCCTTCAATGATAAAAAAAGGCGGCGGGAAAATTATAAATATTTGTAGTATGATGAGCGAACTTGGCAGGGAAACAGTCAGCGCGTACGCCGCCGCGAAGGGCGGTCTTAAAATGCTGACAAAAAATATAGCAAGCGAGTTCGGGCAGTATAATATTCAGTGCAACGGACTGGGACCCGGTTACATTGAAACGCCGCAGACAGCTCCGTTACGCGAAAAGCAAGCCGACGGAAGCCGCCACCCGTTCGATAAGTTTATAATCGCTAAAACCCCGGCTGCGCGCTGGGGAAAACCCGCAGATCTCGCAGGACCTGCCGTGTTCCTCGCCTCAGGCGCGTCTGATTTTGTAAACGGTCACATACTCTATGTTGACGGCGGCATTCTTGCGTATATCGGCAAGCAGCCGTAAGGCAGGGAATTATGCTGCAAATTGGACTGCGCGCTCATGATTACGGAACAAATGTCACTATCGAAGAGTTAGCGCAAATTCTTGACAGCTATAAGCCCGATTCGATTCAGCTTGCTCTCGCAAAAGCGCTCAGAGGAGCTCCTTTACCTGGCGGGCTTTCTCCCGCTTACGCAAGAAAGATCAGGCAAGTCCTTAATAAATACAATATTTCAATAGCAGTGCTCGGCTGTTACATAAATCCAATACATCCCGATCCTGACATACGGGAAAAACAGCTCTACAGTTTCGAAGAACATCTTCGCTATGCCCGCGATTTTGACTGCGCGCTTGTCGGGACAGAGACAGGTTCATGTAACGCGGACTGCTCTTTCCATCCCGATACGCAAAAAGATTCATCCTTCGATTTACTATGCCGTTCCCTTGAAAGACTTGTTACAACAGCGGAAAAATGCGGCGCTGTTGCTGCAATAGAAGCTGTCGCGGATGTTCACACTGTTAACAGCATTGAAAAAATGGCTCTTGTACAGAAACGCCTTGCCTCCCCCGCGCTGAAGGTTATCTATGATCCTGTTAACCTTATTCCCGGCGCGGGGTTAGCTGAAACCCAGAAAGATTTTTTCGCGCGGGCATTTGAGGCGTTCGGCGATAAGATAGCGGCGATTCACGCGAAGGACTTCCGTATGGAAAACTCATTAAAAAACGGAAGGTACAGCGCTGGAACAGGAGAGATGGACTACCCTTCCCTTTTAAGCTTAATCATGAAGCAAAAACCGCAAATCGACATACTCCTTGAAGATACAAGCCCGGAAACCGGAAAACAGGCGATGGAATTTTTAAGAAAAACCGCGCTTTTGCAAACTTAATAAAAAGGACTTTTATTTTATAAAATCCTC